>CASFRQ010000127.1 GCA_949296785.1 uncultured Alphaproteobacteria bacterium | reverse complement strand
CAAAATTATCCTCAGGTCTTTGTACAGCATTATGAAAAGGAAATTATTACTTTTGCCGAGTATTATAGTCAGCAATATGATATGTCTTTGGAACAGGGAATGGAACAGGTAATAACTTTGGAAACGGAGAGGGAAATTTTTTATCTGATTGATGAAAATGCAGGAAATATATATCGGGCTTTTGTCCTGTCTTATTTGTCAGAGAACAAGGGGATTCCTCTGGAAGAAATCCAATGGACGCAGGAGATGGAAGACTCTTTGGATATGAAGGATTTCTGCCAAATTATGGATATGGAGGCCGAAAGTTTTATAGGTGAAGGCATCCTTCCTTCCGATTCATTTAAAGAAGATTTTTCTTCTGCTTTACATGAGGTTCTGACGGCTTTTTAATCAAAAGGGCCGGAAAAAAGATAAAGGGGGCGAAAGCCCCTTTTTCTTATGAAACTTTTGATGTTTTCCGAAGAAAAAAAGTTATTAAAGTACCAAAAAATGCATAAATTTAAAAATAAATCTTGAAAGAAAGTAAAATAACAAATACTTTTTAGAAAGATATTGGGAGAAATCCAATATTCCAGGCGTAGTAACCTGTTTCATTATAACCGCCCATGGGGGCGGAGTTTGGCGAATAAGGACAAACAAAGCTTCCGAATAAGTCAAGCTGCTTTATAATGACAGTTACTACTCTCCGCCCATCTCGGGGAAGATTGTTTTTATATGCGTTGGTTATAAACCTTCCTTCCTTTTGGCCTCAGCTTCATATTTAGGGGCTGTGAATCCGACAGGAAGATGAAGATATCTGACTGTTTTTAAGAGCAAGAATTTCTGGCGATTTGAGTTTTACTAAGGTAACGCTGAACAATTGAGGGAGAAAACACGGTATATTCCATATTTAAAGAAGTTTATATCAGACAAAGCTCTTTTGTAATATTTTCAAAGATAAAAATAAAACTTTCCCTGTTAGAATCTCCGTTTTTCCGCCTTGAGGCATGCTTTAGGAAAAACAGAGTTTAATGCCTTATTCAATGAAAAAATATCTATCTCAAAGCGGGCTTTGTGGAAAATTTTAAATCATTCATTCTGTATCATTCTTGAATGAGAGTTTGAAATTCTTCCAAAAATTTGCTCATGCGACCTTTTTTGCCCATCGGCTGACCGATCGGTTATGAAAAGGTTTGCTTTTCTATCCCCATTTTATATCCGGCCAAAGTTCCGACAGATAAATCCCCCCTCGCATATAATAGGTTCTGAAAATACCAAGCGTTTCTATCATGGAATAACTGTTTTGAAACATGGAATGCTCTTGAGTTAAATGTGAACAAAAGAAGAGATTCATATTGCGCTAATACGCTTAATAAGGTATGTTACTTTTAAACGGTCGTTTATTGTAAACGGCTGTTTTATTTTTTAAGCCTTCAATTTCCTCATAAAACCACATTTATTTTTTGTTGCTTTTAAAGGACCGTTAAAAGAAAACAAAACGGAGGAGAAATGAGGTATTTTTCAAGCAGTCGGCATAATGAGAAAGGCCGGAGCATGATAGAGATGCTGGGCGTATTAGCCATCATCGGCGTTCTGTCCGTCGGCGGACTAGCCGGTTATAACATGGCCATGGAAAAAATAAGAATTCAAAGATTTATTGAGGAATTTATGTCTGTTTTATCGGAAGTTTTGGATATTTCTTCTTTGCAGGCTCCTTCGGATGTGTCAGGGACAAACACTTTATCTTTAAATTATATAGATATGAAAGGGCTTAAAACGGCTTTGGCGGCGATTTCTTCCGATGCTACCGTTTCTCCACCCGGATTGGGAAATAGGTCTTCTTATGATTTTTTCTTTTATTTTTACAATGTTCCTTCTCAATTATGCATGGAAATGGTAAAGGCGGATTTCGGCATGCCGGTCTGCTTCGGAGACCATTGGCAAATCAAAATCCCATCTGAAGAGGCTGTTCAATACTGCAGTTCCGGTAAAAAAGTCAATGTGAATCTGCTTTTTAATGTCCGAAACAGTTATTGTTACGAAACAAAATGAAAACATCCGTCTTTTTTTGAAGTCGGAAGTTTATATTAAACTTTAAAGGCCGGCATTTTGCCAGATTTAAAAGGTTTCGTGTTTTATATTCATTTTAAAGCCGGCTCTTTCTTTAAATTTTAAAACAGAAGGATTGTTTCGGATTTGACTTAAAGGTTGAAAGTCGGCAATTTTATGTGTTAAAATCCGAAAAAAAACAAAAAAAGCCCCTTTCCAAAAAAAACGGAAAGGGGGATGTGTTTCCCAGGTTGAAAAGCTTCGGAAAATAGATCTTACGCTTCAGAAATCCTTTTGATATTCGCGCCGCAGGAGGAAAGTTTTTTCTCCAGCTCATCATATCCCCTGTCCAGGTGATAGACGCGGCTGATGGTCGTTGTGCCTTTGGCGGCCAAAGCGGCCAAAACCATTGCTACGGACCCTCTTAAATCCGTTGCCATGACATCGGCGCCTGATAAATGGGTTGTCCCTCGGACAATGGCGGAGGAGGTTCCGTGAATGGTAATGTTCGCGCCCATGCGCACCAGTTCCGGCACATGCATGAAGCGGTTTTCAAAAATCGTTTCCGTGATGAGAGATGCCCCGTACGCCGTGGACATCAGCGCCATAAACTGAGCCTGCGCGTCTGTGGGAAAGCCAGGATAAACTTCCGTCATCACATCAGTGCCGATAATAACGGCATGGCGCGCTTCGGCCGAAAAACCGTTCGGGATTTCCGTGATTTCAACGCCGGCCTCCGTCAAGGCGCGCACAACGGCCGCCAGATATTCCAGAGGGCAGCCCGTGATATCCAGATGACCTCTGGTAATGCCGGCCGCCATGGCGTAAGTCGCCGCCTCAATCCTGTCTCCGATAACGGTATGTTCCGCACCATGCAGGCGGTCTACGCCTTCAATGACCAGCTGCGGCGTGCCGATACCGGAAATCTTTGCCCCCATGGCAACCAGGCAGTTGGCCAGGTCCGTGCATTCCGGCTCCAGCGCTATATTGTTGAGAACGGTTGTCCCTTCGGTCAAAACGGCCGCCATCATGACATTTTGCGTTCCGCCGACGGTTTGTTTCGGAAAAGTAAAAGCACTGCCTTTCAGTCTGCCATCAACTTCCGCATGAATATATCCGCCCTCAATCGTGATTTTAGCGCCCAGCTGTTCCAAAGCCATCAAATGTAAATCCACTGGCCGCGTGCCGATGGCGCAACCGCCCGGAAGGCTGACCTTCGCTTTGCCGAATCGGGCAAGTAAAGGCCCTAAGACCAAAAAGGAGGCGCGCATTTTAGACACAATATCGTAAGGCGCCGTTAAAGAGGTAATGTTATTGCTTTGGATTGTCAGAACATCATCCTTTTGTTCAGCGAACGCACCCAGGGAATGAAGAAGCTCCTTCATCGTTTCAATATCCGCCAGATGGGGAACATTTTTAAAGATAAGCGGTTCTTCCGTCAATAAGCCTGCGACCATTAAAGGCAGACAAGCGTTCTTCGCCCCCTTGATATGAATTTTCCCTTCTAAAGGCGTGCCGCCGACGATTTGAATTTTATCCATTTTAGACCTCTTTGATTGTTTTGGGGTGAAAAGGTTCCTTCTCCAGGTTCGGCGGAAACTTTTAAAACCGGTTTTAAGTCCGCTTTTAAGCTTCGGTTTCATTTCTGAGGCGGTTTTCGTTATGGTTTTCTTTTATACGCATTTTCTCCTGCTGCCGTTTGCGGCGCAGAAGGTTTTGCTTCAAAAGAGCCGCCTCTTTTTCAAATTTCTGCTGAGCTTTGGATTTTTGCTGTTGAGCCAAAATATCACCTGCCGATGGGGTTAGTTTTTCATTGTACTGATGTTATATCATTTTACTTTCGGACTTTCAATCATAAAGGTGGCGGGCCCGTCATTGACGAGGGAAACTTTCATTTCCGTTTGAAACACGCCTGTTTGAACGGGAACGCCAGTCGCTTTCATATCATTGACAAAGAGAAGATATAGCTCTTTCGCCCGTTCCGGGTCGCCGGCGCCGATGAAGGACGGCCGGCACCCTTTGGCACAGTCGGCATACAAGGTAAACTGCGATACGACCAAAACTTCCCCTCCAATATCCTGGACAGACAGGTTCATTTTGCCGTTCTCATCTTCAAAAATCCGTAGGCGGGCCAATTTTGAGGCCAGCCATGACGCGTCCTTTTCCCCGTCTTCGGGACAGACGCCCAGAAAAACGCATAATCCTTTTTGTATCTGGCCCGTCTGTTTCCCTTCCGATGAAACGGAGGCGTTTAAGACGCGTTGTACCAACGCCCTCATTGCCGGCGCCTCCGCCCCGGTTTTCCGCTTGGCTTATGCTCCAAGGCAAAGACGGTCAGCAGCTGTACGCCGAAACCGGTCGCTCCTTTCGGGCAGACGGGCATGCTTTCAGTTGACCAGGCGGTGCCCGCGATGTCCAAATGCGCCCATTTTACCCCTTTTTGAATGAATTTCTGCAGGAATAAGGCGGCGGTGATGGAACCCGCTTCCGGCTTAATCCCCGTGTTGCGAATGTCCGCGATATCCGAAACAATCAGTTTTTCATAGGCTTTGTCCATCGGAAACGGCCACAGGCGGTCATGCGTAGTGTGTTGTCCCGCGGCAATCAGCTCTTTTTGAAGCCTGTCATTGTTTGAAAAAACGCCGGCGTATTCCCCACCTAAAGCGTATTTCATCGCCCCTGTCAAAGTGGCTAAATCCACGACGGCTTCCGGCGAAAAAGTTTCTTGTCCGTACCAGAGGGCGTCCGCCAAAATAAGGCGCCCTTCGGCATCGGTATTGTCTACTTCCACTGTCAGACCCGACAAGCTCTTAATCACATCGCCGGGATGGACGGCCGACCCGGAGGGCATGTTTTCAACCAAAGGCATGATGCCGACGACATGGACCGGTTCTTTGTTTAGACTTAGGGCAATCAAGGCGCCGGTAACGGCTGCGGCGCCGGCCATGTCATACTTCATGTCCCCCATGTGAAGGGAAGGTTTCAGGCTGATGCCGCCCGAGTCAAAACAAACGCCTTTGCCGACGAACAAAAGCGGTTCTTGTGTTTGCCCGTCCGGTAAGCCGTTGTATTCAAGAATGGCCAGCCGAGGCGGGTTTTTGGCACCTTGCCCGACAGCAGTAATAAGATTCATGCCTTTTTCGGCAATTTGCTTTTCATCCAGAACGGTGACTTTTAAATTTTCAACGGAAAGGGAACGTAATTTTTGTGCAAAAATTTCCGGAGAAAGGGCATTGGCCGGTTCAGACACCAAATCCCGAGCAGTGTAAATACCATGCAACAGGTTTTGAAATTCAACAAACAGCTCTTTTGCTTCCGCCGCCATCGGTGTCAGAATATCAAAACTGATTTTTTCATCGCTTTCGTTTTCTTCCGTTTTGTACTTGTCAAACCGGTAAGCGCCTAAGGCGGCGCCGAATGCAACCTGACAAGCGGCCTCGTCAGCCGGCACACGGGTTTCTTTCGGCAGCATACCCATGAAAAGGGCTGCTTTAGGCGTTTTTTCCCGCATTAAAAAATGAGCGATTTTTCCTCCCAAAACCTGCAGCAAAGCGGCGTTTATATCCTTTATTTCCCCGAATCGGACGGCGACGGCTCTCACATTCGGTCGAAAAGGCAAAAAGCCCAAAGGGAGAAAATCCTCTTTTGTTTTTTTGAAATCGGCCGCTTTTAAAGCGTTGGCGAAAAAGTCCCCTTCATTTTCATTTATCCTTTTATTCGGCAGAAAACTGCCGTTTTCAAAAAAAGGCACGAGTAACAGCCCTTTGGCGGGCAATCGGGCTTGCTTAAAAGTAATTTGCATTTCTCTCTCCGTTTTATATTTTTACTGTTTTCCATCATAGAATGAATTTAGGTTTTAAGACAAGCAAAATGCAACCTGAAAAAGGGAAATATTTCGCTTTTTTATCGCAAGAAGGGGGAAAAAGAGGGTAAAAGGGGTATTTTGGGGTCAACAAAGGATTGCATCTTTTGCAAAAAAAAGGTATTTTAGGGAAAAATTAAAGGAAGTTTCATGCGTATTATTTCTACTTTGTTCAGTATTTTCTTTTTTTGTTGCCTGATCGCATTCGGAATCGGGACGGCCGTCGTTATCCATTACGGGAAAGATTTACCGGATTACAGACAACTGGCGACTTATGAACCGGATGTCACGACGCGCCTGTACGCCTACGACGGAAAGGTGTTGGCTGAATATGCGGAGGAAAAAAGGATTTTCATTCCCGCCGATTCCATTCCGACCCGTCTGAAACAGGCTTTTATTTCAGCGGAGGATAAGCGTTTTTATACCCATATGGGAATTGACCCCATCGGGATTGCGCGGGCGGTGCTGACTTTGATTAAAACCAAAGGCAGACGGGTGGAGGGAGCCTCCACCATTACGCAGCAGGTGGCAAAAAACTTTCTTTTGACGAACGAAAGGTCTTTGGACAGAAAAATCAAGGAGGCAATTATCGCCCTGCGCATGGAAAAAGCTTTTGAAAAAGAACATATTCTGGAGCTTTACCTGAACGAAATTTATCTGGGCGTCAATTCCTATGGGGTGGCGTCGGCGGCTTTGAATTATTTTGACAAGTCTTTAAATGAGCTTTCTTTGGCGCAAATGGCATTTTTGGCGGCTTTGCCGAAGGGGCCAAATAATTATCATCCCGTAAAAAAACACGAGGCGGCCGTGATTCGCCGCAACTGGGTGCTGAGCCGGATGTATGACGATGGTTACATTACGAAGGAAGAGATGTTGCAGGCACAGGCGGAACCTCTTGAAATGAAGGCTCGTCCGGCGGAGGAAGTTATCCAAAACGCCGATTATTTCGCGGAGGAAGTTCGCCGCATGGTGTCTGATGTTTACGGGAATGACGCTTTGTATAACAAAGGGCTGGCTATCAGGACTTCTTTGGATCCGACTATGCAGGATATTGCCGTTGAAACTTTTCAAAACGGGATTTTGGCATATGACAAAAAGCAGGGGTACCGAGGGCCTTTGGCTCATTTTGATTTGAAAAAGCTGCGTTCGGCGTTGATTGAGGCGGAAACGAAAAAAATAAAAGCCGCGTATCAGGCAAAAGCGCGCCGCCGGCAGGGAGAACAGTCCTCCGCCGCGTCGGAAAACTTGCTTTCGGATGTTTCTCTGACGGGGAAGAATTCTGAAGATGCCGTTGTGGCCGAACCTCTTTTAACGCAGGAGGAACAGGCAAGTTTGGAAAAAGAGATGGCCGATGCCGTTGCCCGATTGCAAAACATGACTGAAGAAGAATTGAGGCTTTTTGCCTTAAAAAGCGTGACCGTCCCCGTTTGGGCGCCTGAGGGGTGGCAGATCGCTTTGGTGACGAAAGTTGAAAAAGAAGGGGCGTTTATTCTGTTGGACAATATTGCGGAGGGAACATCGGCTCAAGGTGTGAAAAACACATCCGGAAAAGAGGATAAAGAATCTTCGGACGAAGCGGAGGGCGTCAATGAAATTTCATCCGAAGAGGGGGAAGACGCCGTTTCGGATAAAGAAGGCGGAGAGGTTCCTCAAATTCCTTTGTCCGGTTTGAAATGGGCGCGGCATCGGAATGAAAAAGGGAAGCTGGTCCCGAAAGAAATCAAGTCCGCCAAGGAAGTTCTCACGTCCGGCGATGTTGTTTACGTTCGTCCGGAAAATGAAAATGACCAAATTCACGAAAGGTATGTTTTGGAACAATTACCGGAAGTGGACGGCGCTTTGGTGGCTTTGGATCCTCATACAGGGCGTGTGTTGGCGATGGTCGGGGGATTTTCTTATAAAAAGAGCCAGTTTAACAGGGCGGTGCAGGCGTTAAGGCAGCCCGGCTCTTCTTTAAAGCCGTTTATTTACATGAGCGCTTTGGATTCCGGCTATACGCCGTCCAGTTTGATTTTGGACGCGCCGTTGGTGGTGGATCAAGGCCCCGGCATGCCGAAATGGCGGCCAAGGAATTACAGCAAGATTTTCTACGGCCCGTCCACTTTGAGGGTTGGTTTGGAACAGTCCAGAAATCTGATGACCGTTCGTTTGGCGCAGGCGGTCGGAATGGAAAAGGTGGCCGCTTATGTGAAGAAGTTCGGTATTGCGGATAATATGTACCTGGGACTGTCTTCCGCTTTGGGAACGACGGAAACGACATTGATGCAGATGACGGCGGCTTACGGCATGATTGTCAATGGCGGCAAGGAAATCACGCCAAGCTTGATTGACAGGATTCAAGACAGAACCGGCAAAACGATTTATAAGCAAGATAAAAGGACTTGCGAAGGGTGCCGGGATGAAAGCATTATGCCGTCCGGCGTAAAAGAAAAGTCGGGAGAGGTTTGGAAAACGGCGTCCGAATCGGGTTTGGCCGAAAATGTTTCTGCCGATTCGGAGAAATCTTCATCTGTTCAATCGGAGACGGTTTTGGAAACTGTTGGAGTGGCGGATGGCGTTATGGAGCCGGAAATAGCCGAAAACGGGTCAGATGATGCGGAAAAAACAGAAAAAATAGAAGTCTCTTCCGCTATCTTGCCGATTGTGGAAGACCATTCCATCCAAGTGGAAGATCCGGTTACCGCTTACCAGATGGTGAATATTTTAACCGGTGTCGTGGAAAGAGGAACCGGGCGCGTGGCGCGTTCCGTCGGCAAACAACTGGCCGGGAAATCAGGTTCCAGTTCCGATTATAAAGATGCTTGGTTTATTGGATTTTCTCCGGACTTGGTGGTCGGCGTTATGGTCGGGTACGATATCCCTCAAAGTTTGGGTGCGGGGCAAACGGGCGGGGCGGTGGCCGGGCCGATTTTTGCCGAGTTTATGAAAAAAGCGCTGGCGGATAAACCGTCTATTCCTTTCCGCGTGCCGGAAGGGGTGAAGTTGGTCCGGGTCAACCATAAAACAGGATTGCCGGCCAAACCGGGAGAAAAAAATGTGATTGTGGAAGCTTTTCGTGCGGAAACGGATTTATCTTCTCCTTCGTCCGTCATAGGAAGCGATATTAAATTAAAAAATGAAACAGAGGCGGATATTCCCGCCGTGGGAGGGTTGTATTGAAAGCTGAAGTGGAAAACAAGGTTTCTCAAATAGAGCAGACTCTGGCGCTGCTGAGGAGGCATCTTTGACTTTGACAATGCTGTCAGAAGGTTGGAGGAGTTGGAAGCTTTAACTTCCGCTCCCGATTTATGGGACAAGCCGGAGCAGGCGCAGGCGCTCTTAAGTGAAAAAACACATTTGCAGGAGGCGGTGGAAAGCTGTCTTTCTTTGGAAAAAGGAGAAAAAGAGGCTTTGGAGCTTTTTGAACTGGCCGAGGCGGAAGGCGATGAAGAAATCATGAGGGAAGCGGAAGCTTCTTTGGACAAATTTTTGCAGGAAGCGGAACGGCAAAAGTTGGAAAGTCTGTTATCCGGAGAGGCGGATAAAAACGATTGTTTCTTGGAAATTCATCCGGGTGCCGGCGGGACGGAAGCTCAGGATTGGGCGGAGATGCTTTTGAGAATGTATACGCGTTTTGCCGCCCGTCGCGGATTTAACGCCGAGCTGGTTGAGCGTTCCGAAGGCGAGGAAGCCGGAATTAAATCGGCGACTTTGAAAATAAAAGGGCATAACGCTTACGGTTGGTTGAAAACGGAAAGCGGCGTGCATCGTCTGGTTCGGATTTCCCCTTTTGACGCAAACGCCAGACGGCATACTTCTTTCGCCTCCGTATGGGTGTATCCGGTGGTGGACGACACGATTCATGTGGAGATAAAAGAAGAGGATTGCCGCATAGATACTTATCGTTCTTCCGGCGCCGGCGGACAACATATTAACAAGACGGACAGTGCCGTCAGAATTACCCATCTGCCGACGGGGATTGTCGTCCAGTGCCAAAACCAGAGGTCTCAGTTTCAAAACAGGGCGGCCGCCTGGGAAATGCTGCGTGCCAGATTGTATGAACGGGAACTGAGGATGCGGGAGGAGAAGCTGCAACAGCAGGAGGACGCCAAAAACGAGATCGGCTGGGGTTATCAGATACGCTCGTATGTCTTGCAGCCGTATCAAATGGTGAAGGATTTGAGAACGCAGGCGGAAACTTCCGATACGCAGGGCGTTTTGGACGGGGAAATTGATAGGTTTTTGCAGGCTGCTTTGGCTCTTAGGATTGAAGGGGGCGAATCGGCTTAGACTGTTTTTGCCTTTTCGGCAAAACGGGTCGGTTTTGAAAAAAAAGGAAATTAAGGAATGTTTAATTCATTTAAAGACATCACTCTTTTTAAAAAAGCCAGTGAGATCAATCTGCGGATTACTGAGTTTTTCAATAATGTTTCGGAGGCGGGCCTCCTTTTTGAACAGGGGATGAAAAGCTTCTTTTTTGAAAAAAGGATGCCGGAATTTGAGGAGTTTTTGTCCGGCTTGCGCAAAATGGAACAAAGGAATGATTCTTTGCGCCAGACGATTGAGGCAAGTTTATACCGTTATACGCTTTTGCCCGAATCCCGGTCGGATATTGTCAGATTGTTGGAAAATACGGACAAACTGATTAACAAATACGAGTCCATCTTAGGCAATGTTTTTGTGGAACATCCTTCTTTGGAGGGAGTGGATAGAGAGGAGTTGAAAGAATTTATTTCTTTGAATGTCAAAGCGGTTGAAATGCTGATTATTTCGGCGCGCAGCTTCTTTTCCAATATGCAGGCGGTGGAAAATACGGTTCATAAAGTTTCTTTTTATGAAAAACAGGTAGATAAAATCGCTTTTGCCTTAAAGAAAAAACTTTTTGAATCCGAGGTTGATTTGGCAGTCAAATTGCAAAGCCGGGCGTATATTTCTTCCATTGAATTTTTGTCCGATGCGGCGGAAGACATCGCCGACGAATTAGTTATTTATACGATGAAAAGGCTGGTGTAGGCGGAACGGAAAGTGTTGAAAAAGTCTCTTCATTTGTTTCGGACGGACAATGGTCGTGCAGTTTGGATGGTATATCTGGGGATGGTAGGAAAACAATCCATATCCTACGCAGAGGATAATATGGAAAAACATGTTTTGAACCATTCTTTCTTTATAGACGGCAGCTTAAATTGCCGTTGAGCGCGGCACCTAAAGGATGCAAGGAAAGAGCGGAAGCGTTTAAGAATGGAAGAATGTGTTACGGAGGGGAAGAGGTTTTACAGATGTTGAGAAAGTGCCAAGGATTCGGAGGTTTCCGAACAAAAGGAAAGCGTAAGGATTAAGAAGTAAAAGCAGTAATAAAAGGTGAAAAAGGAAATTTGAATGTCGGTCAGCATTTTCTTTTATTTATCCAGCGGTTTGTTTTTAGGTTGGGCTTTGGGGGCCAACCAATTGGGAAACATTTATGGCACCGCCATCGGGACAAGAATGGTATCTTATCGGACGGCATCCGTTTTGACGGCGGTTTTTTTTGTTTTGGGGGCGGTTTTCAGCGGTTCCGGCGCGGCACAGGCCATTTCTGATTTGGGAAATGTGCCAACCTTGGCCGGGGCGTGGACTTTGGCTTTGGCGGTGGCTTTGACACTTTTTGCGATGACAAGGTCGGGCATCCCCGTCTCTTCAACGCAGGCGGTTATCGGCAGTTTTATCGGATGGAACTTATTTAAAGGATTATCTTTGCCCGTTATGGAGTTGAGCAATATTTTTATGGCGTGGATTTTAAGTCCTGTATTGACTTGTTTATGCGCTTTTTTGCTTTTAAAAGGGTTTAAAGTCTTGTTAAAAAAAATACCGATTCCGCTGGTATATATGGATGCGTATACCCGATTCGGCCTGATTGCCGCGGGGATTTTTGCCGCGTATATGGTCGGGGCGAACAATATCGCGAATGTGATGGGTACTTTTTTGTCAGCCAATCCTTTTAAAGGGTTCAGTTTTTACGGTTTGTTCCGTGTTTCGGGACAGGAACAGCTGTTTTTTGTCGGTGCGGCCGCGATGGCGGTGGGGGTATTGACTTATTCCAAAAGGGTGGTTCAGACAGTGGGGGAAGACCTTTTGAAAATGACTTCTTTGGAGGCGTTTGTCGTCGTTTTATCCCAGGGGGTGATTTTGTTTTTGTTTACCTCCGTTTCTTTGCGGAATTTCTTGTTGGAATGGAACTTACCGGCGTTCCCTTTGGCTCCTATCTCAAATTCGGAAGCAATTATCGGCGGTATTTTGGGAGTGTCTTTGGCGAAGGGGGGCCGAGGCTTAAAGTTTTTAACGGTTTTTAAGGTGATGGGTGCATGGTTGTTTTCCCCTTTGATGGCGATGGTTATCTGTTTTATTGCCTTGTTTTTTGTTCAGAATGTTTTTAGACTGGTTCTGTAATCAAAAGGGAAAGGGAGAGTCTTTTGAAAGGGATTTTAAGGTTTTTGGAGGTTTGTTTCGGCTTTATGGCCGTTATCCTGATTTTCGGGATATGGCGATTGTCCATCGCGCCTGTCCAAGTGGATTTTGTTATTCCTGTTTTGGCGGAGATGCTTTCTTCTCCGAAAGCGCGTTACACGGTAGAAATTGAGTCGGCATTTTTGGAACTGGGGTTTGAGGAAGGTCGCTTTTTGGAAATCCGGGTGGATAATTTGGGGATTTTACAGCCGGACGGGACAGTATTGACAACGATACCGAAGACTATTTTTTCAATCAGTACGAGGGCTCTTTTAGGCGGAAGTATTGCGCCGAAGCAGATTATTTTGGAAAAGCCGTTTTTTCAGGTCATTATTCCGAAAAAGGAAGAAGGTGTTTTATCTGATGCAGGCGTTTTACAGGATATATCAAAGCAAAACTTGTATGTTTTAAATACTGTTCGGACAATTTTTGAACAGATAAAATATTTGCAGTCTTTTGAAATACGAAAGGCGGAGTTGATTGTGGAAGATGCCGGATTGAATCTGCATTTGACTTTTCCGGAGATTTCTTTTTTAGCTGAAAGAGAGGAAGAGTCTCTTTATAAGACAACAATGACGGCGGAGCTTTACCTGAACAATAGGTTTATGGATGTCGGATTGGACGGTAAGCTGGATTCTTTGAAAAATACTTATTCTTTTCAAGCAGACTTTAAAAACATATATCTTTCTTATTTAGGAGAGATGTTTCCTCCTTTGCAAGGTTTTGACCTGACCGTTGACGGATGGCTCAGGGGGGAGGCGGACTTGCCTGATTTTGAAAAGGACAAGGCTGTTATTCTGGAAACAGACAAATATCGGAAGTATATTCGTTCCCTTTCATTTGGAATAACGGCGGATAAGGGAGGGATTGTTTCTTTGCCGGAACCTTTGAATTGGTCGTATGAAATTAAAAAGGCGAGGATAAACGGCATATTTTCCCCCGCATTGGAAAGCTTATCAGTCAAAGATTCAAAAATTGAGCTGTATGGGCCGCAGGCTTCTTTAAATGTTGAAATGACGGGTATCGGCGATTTTTTGGATACCGGTTCTTTGCATCAGATTAAAACGGCGTTGCAGTCAACCGTAACAGATGTACCGACGGGAATGGTACCGAAACTGTGGCCTTCTTCTTTGGGAGAGGATGCTCATCAATGGGTGGCGCAGAACTTGTCAAACGGCCGGATGCCGCAAAGTGATTTTCAGCTTTATTTTGACGGCGACACTTTAACCGATCTGAGCGGTACGGTACAGGCCGAAGGGGTAACGGTGCGTTATTTGGAGGAGGCGCCGGTTGTAGAAGATGTCGGCGGAAAAGTTCTTTTAAAACCCGATTCGGTTACTGTTTTAGCGGATAAAGGATATTCCGGTGCCATGATGTTGAAACAGGCCAAACTGGAATTTTTAGATCTTCAAAGTGATAATGAAAAAGCCAAAATGGTTATACAGGCAACGGGCCCTATTGAAGAGGCACTGCGGATATTGGATTCACCTTCGCTGGACCTTATTTCCGGTTTGGGGATGCGGCCGGAGGAAGTTTCAGGAACCGGAGAAGCTCGTTTGGAGCTGGCTTTTGATTTGAAGCAAGATTTAAAGCCTGAAGAAGTTCAGGTGTATGTAGAGGCGGATTTAAATCAAGTGGAAATGGTTTCCCCTCTTTCTTTGGAACCTGTCAGAAGAGGTGTCTTTCATTTAACGGCGGATAATAAAGGATTGGATTTAAAGGGAAAGAGTTATTTGGGAATAATTCCTTTTGAAGTTTCTTGGCATGAAAATTTCAGTAATAAGGCGGCTTTTCGGGCAAAATACGAATTAAAGGCTTCCTTTTCGGAAAATGATCTGTTGGATATTTCCCCTGTTATTCAGGAGTATATGGAGGGGAAAATCAATGTTTCGGCAACGGCACAAATGGATTTTAAAAACAGAGTGACTTTAAACGGACAGTTTGATTTAACTCAGGCGGATGTTTCCGTACCGTTGATTTCTTATAAGAAGGAAAAAGGCGAAGCGCTAAAAGGGACTTTTTCTTATAAAGGGCTTTTAACGCAAAAAAGAAAAGAAATCGGCTTTACCCTTTCCTCTTCTTCGCCGAAGAATAAAGTATCCGTCATCGGATCTACTTTGATTGAAACGAAAAAAAAGCAGATTTCTTTTTCCCGTTTCCAGGCGGGGTTGAATGATTTTGAGGGGCGTTTTACCCAGGAAAAATCAGGGGATGTTTCCGTCTCTCTCAAAGGAAGCTTTTTGGATCTGAGCAGTTTATTTCATCCTGAAACGGAAGAGGAACGGATTAAGAGAATAAAACTGAAAGAAGTTGAAAAAAAGCAACCAAATAAAACGGTTTCCGTGTCAGTAGATGTTTCCTCTTTGAAATTGGCGCCAAAGGAAGAACCTTTGAAAAATGCGCATGTTCGCGGCGTGCGAAGCGGTTCCGTCTGGTCTGCTTTAAGTTTTGAAGCGTTGGCGGCCAATTCTCCGATTTCAGGCTCTTTGGATAGCAAAGGTAAATTTTCTCTTCGGGCGGATGATTTTGGCAGTCTGCTGAACATCGCCGGGTATTCAAAGAGGGTGCACGGCGGTGTTTTGAAATTGGAAGGTCAACAGGATAAAAACGGTCGGTTTAAAGGGGTTATTCGTGTTAAGTCCTTTGAATTATCGGATATGTCTTTCTTGCAGCAGGCAATGACGATTATCGGGATTGTGGGCGCGTTCGGCAATGACAGAATCGCATTTAAAGAAGCGCGTCTGCCTTTTGAATTAAGTCCGGATTATGTTTTGAAACTTCAAGACGGCGTTGTTTCCGGTAATTCTTTGGGATTTACGATTAACGGATACGCCAGCTACAAGGAATTGGATTTTGTGGGGACGATTGTTCCGGCTTATGCCGTTAACAGTCTTCTCGGAAAAATTCCTCTGATTGGAGGTCTCTTTTCCGCGGATAAAGGCGGAGGTCTTTTATCGGTCAATTATTCTTTGAAAGGAACGCCTGAAAAACCGGAAGTGAAAGTGAACCCTTTCACGATGCTGACCCCCGGTTTTATTCAGAAAATATTTATGTCAACACCGGAGGAGATTAAAAATTGAGGCCTTTGGAACCCCTTAAAGCCGTCGGTTTATCCAGTGATACGGCGATTTCAAGCATAGAGGCGGCCTATCTGTTAACGGATGGGTTGGATATTTTTGAAAAGGATGTTGTTTTGTCGCGTCCTTATTCGCCGGAATTGAGGGAAGCGCTTTTTTCCGTTCTGGGGGAAAAAGGGCAGTTGGATTTACCGCATTACCGCCAGGTAGAAGAGCTGGTGACTCAGGCTCATATTCAGGCGATAAGGGATCTTTTGGAGGTGGTCGGCCTCCAAAAACCGGATGTTATCGGTTATTTAGGGCATACGGTGCTTCATCAGCCGCAGTTTAAAATCAGTTACCAAATCGGCGATGCGCAAAAGGTGGCGGATACTTTTCAAACGCAGGTGGTTGGCCGTTTCGCTCAATCCGATTTGGTGGCCGGCGGCCAGGGAGCTCCCTTGTATGCGAGTTTTTATGATGCGTTAACCCGGGAGGAGGAGAAGCCTCTGGCTGTGTTGGATATCGGCGGATTGGCTTCTGTGACTTATATCGGCCCGAACGGAGAACTGGAGGCCTTTGTCATCGGCCCCGGAAATATCCTGATTAACGCTTGGATGAACCGGCGACTGGGGGCGGAAATGGACTTTAACGGTGAAAATGCCATTAAGGGAAAACCGGATGAGCGTGTGATACAGAAGCTTTTAAAATATAAATATTTTTCAAAAGAACCCCCAAAAGCCGCCGACAGGCAGGAATTTGACGAGTTGATGCAGGATGTGGAGGGAATGAATGTTCCGGATGGGGCGGCAACTTTAACTTTATTTGTTGCCCGTCTGATTGCGCAAAGTATCAGCCGGTATATTCCTCAACCTTTAAAGAAAATCATTGTTTGCGGCGGCGGGGCGTTTAATCCTACTTTGATGCGTTTTTTAAGGCAGAGCTTACCCTATACATCTGTTCAGGTTTTTTCGGAGTTGGGGTGGAAAGGCAAATCGTTGGATGCTCAGGGAAACGCCTTTCTGGCGGTGAGGCATTTGTTCGGCCTGCCGATTTCTTTCCCTTCTACAACGGGGGTGTCGGAACCGGTTTCTGGAGGGAAAGTGTGGCTTCCCCGCTTAACAGAAGCGTCAAAGAATATGCCGCGAGAATAAAGGAAATAAAAGGTAAATATCCGCCAATGAGCAATAGCGGTGTCCTGTCTTTCGGGGAATAGTGCTTTAACAGACTTCGCCGAACGCCAACTGCTTGCCAGCAAGAAATGCAAGCAGCCGCAATCTGAGTGTTTAAAAAGAAGTAGGAAAGGATAATCTCTTCTTTTTTTTCAAAAAGCCAAGAGAGGACAGGTTGAGTCAGGAGATTTAAAAAAAGGTTGATAAGAAGATAGTTGATGAAGAAGCTTCTTTTGAAAGAAAGTTCCCCTCTCCAATGAGCCGCAAGATAATTGAGCACGATTTCCTCCGGATGTTTTCAACGTGAAAAGTTTGTTTTGATTTCTTTCATTTGGTCATCAATCAAGGAAGACAAAAGGTCTGTGAATTTTGAAAATCCGATATGAGGGCTTATGTCAAAGCGATCCAATGTTTGATAGGTCTGCGTCTCATAATGGAAAACAATCATCATTTCAAAAGCATGCCCTAGAGGAAGATATTTCTGTCTCCAGGGACAGGCGGCATAATTCTGGTAAACTTCCATTAAGGAAGGAAAAGTGTAGGACTTTAAAGGCCTGTCAAACGCTTTTGTTCCGAAAAGCTCTATCCCGTTCCAGCTCAGGCCGTTTGTTTTCCCTAAAAATTCAATATAATCCTGAGGGATTTTCGTAATGTGGGCACCGGCAAAAAAACTCATTAAAGAAGTTCTGTCTTCATCCGTGGCGGGAGGAAAAAACAACGCATTTTCTTTTTTCAGGATTTTAAAAAGGTTTAAAAGCATATAAAGCTCCTTTCCCAATCGGTTATAGAGATTTTCTGTATAAGTTCTTTTTTTCTATTTTTGACAATGTTGTAAAATTTTCCCGTCTGTTCCTTTAAGAAAGTATGCGTGAAAAAAAAGTTTTCTTTAAACCGCAGACAGGATAAGGAAAACAAGCCCCCTTTATAAATCATAAGAAGCGGCAGAAGGATGTCAAAATGGAAATAATCCAAAAAAAGAAATTTTGCCGGAGAAAGCTGTTTTTTCTTTAAAGGATAAAAACACTCCTTTTGGAAAAGACAATCTTTACGCCGTTTTCTCTCCGGCGGAGAATTAAAATGCACATTTACCTCCCCGGCATGGTTTTTATGGATATTCGTTTAAAAGCTTCCGCCGAATAGCCTGCAAAAACACTACGGTCATGCTTTCCTTTTCCTCCGGAACCCGTGAAATTTGAAGGCGGAATGAACACTTTCCCTTTTGGCAGGGGAATATAGAGTTTTGAAGGCAAAGTTCCTTGCGGAAGCATCGCCGTCTGTTCGTTTAAATACAAATGGATATCTCTGTGGTAAGGGATGCTTTGAATTAAAATCAGGTTGTCAAATTCTATTTTTCCGCCGTATTCGGCAGGAATTTTCATGTGAATCTGATAATTTTCGGTAATCCACCCTTTTTTCAGGATTAAAATGCTTTCTTCGTCAAAACCTGCGGATCGTAAGTCATTTTTATAGTCAAAATATAAGTATTGTAAAAATTCACGACGGGTTTGTACATAAAGGTCTTTTTCTTCTGAAGAATGAGACAGAGGATTGTGGACAGTTGCCTCAATTAAATCCATGCCCGGAAAATACATTTGATTAAAACGGTCAATCCAAAAATTGACATCTTTCGGAGGTTCTTCAACGGAAAAACGGACAGGAAGATTATCCTTAAAATTTATTTTTTGAGGTTGGTCCGCATCCGGTAACTGTTCATTTTCTGTTCTTTGCCCGGTTTCCCGATTGAAAAGGGCATTGTCTTGAAAAGAATCTTTGACAGCGCTTATCTCATTTTGCGCTTTTTCTCCGCCGAAAGCCGTTCCGAAAAAATTCTCCTTTTTCCCGAGGTTGTCTATTTGTTTCGGTATGTCGGTTTCATTATTTAACCCGTCAAGCCCCTTCCGGGATAAAAACATACGGGACGGGGACTCCGCTTTTGCTTTTCCCTTCTTTTTTTTGGAGCTCCAATCCCACATAGCTTAATTATCCTTCATCATAGGTGTAGTCGCTGTCTTCGTCTTTCAAAGCTTTTAATTCGGAAGCGACATCCGCAATTTTAGGACTTTGAATAACTTCCCGCTGAGCTACAGCCCAGAAAGGAACGAATTCGGAAGGCGGCATGGAGCACTTCTTTTTCATTTTCGGATCCAGAAACCACCTGGGCGAATCGGCCATAATCGGCCGGTTTAAAAAGCCCTGCATAATGACAATCTGTTTTGTTTTTGGCAAACTCATCATTTCCGAGGCGCCGATAACCGAGGAGGATTGCAGTGAACGGGAAATGTTGGCGGCGAACGGGTTGGAGGCTTTTGACCAGCCTTCCGTTCTGGAGGAAGACTTGACCTCAATTGTTTTAGAACCAATCATTTTTTCAAAACGTTGGGCTGTCTGTTCATTGTTCTGCGCCAAAACGATTTTAGCGGCGGTTGTCGTGATGATGGTTTCCAGGTCGTCTTTCCCGTATTGCCCGGAAATCTGTCCCAAATCCTGGCCGATAAGGAGGTAGGAAACTTTTTGTCCGCGTCCGACGGCCGGCCCGTCTTTTACGGCAGCCAGCTTCGGCATCTGCGGAAATTCGTCCAAAACGAACAAAACAGGATAAGGACCGGATTTAATTCCGTCCGAACCTATAAAGTTAGGCGGATTTGCAATTAAGAAAGAAGACATCAGTTCAACGAAAATGCCCGTAATAACGCTCAAAGCACGCGCGTCAACCTGGTTAACGCTCAAGTAGATGGAAATAGGCTTCATCTCTCCGGTAATCGGATCGCGCATTCCGCGTAAATCCCGGAAAGTAAAATCGCTGTACTTGGTTCTGGCTCTGACGGCGGCGTTTTTGAAAACACCGATACCCGTTAAGGCCGTGGATAAAATAGAACCGCGCTCTTTGTCCGGCGTGCTGGCCAACTGATTCATTTCCAGCATAGCTCTTTGCGCGTACCCAAACCTTTTGCATTCTGCGACGGCTAAATCCAAAGTATCTCTCATCGGGTCGGCCAGGGCCGCCATTTGATCTCCTTCGTCAATACGGCGTTTAATGTCCGCAGCGATTTTCATCTGCGTATCGTTCAGCCAGTCCAGAATCATCGCGATACAGGGTTCTGCTCCGTGCCAGTATTCAGGCAAACCTTCCCATGTGCCGATAGGCAGATAATTGGCGGAAGACATTTCTCCTCTGCGCAAAGTATCCAGCGCCGTTTTTGCACTGACATCTGGCATGTCCAGATAATAAGTTTCCAAGACGGCGGCATCTTCTTTATTCAATCGTCCTTCCATCAAGGTGTTGACGAAATAATCATTTGCTCTGGCCCGCTCACATTTACTGGAAATAAAGTGCAAAAAACCCGCCATAGCGTTTCTTCCGGTTTTTGACCAGTGAGGGTCCGCGCCGCCTTTCGGTTCTTCTACCAAAACCGCCACCATACTGTCTATATACATGTCTCTGGCCGGCCCCATCGGTGGCAAACAAACGGCGGACAAAGGATTCCAGCTCGGATAGTAAATATTCTTCGCCGGATCATCTTCCGCTCCCCAATTTATGACGAAAACAGGGCCTTCCGTCGCGCGGTATCCCGTTGTCAGATAACATAATTCCGGTTTCGGGTCGTTGACGATGATACTGATGCCTTTTGCCTCCAATATCGTTGGAACCACGATGCTGACGGTTTTACCTGTTCCCGGGGGAGCCACGGCCAAAACCGATAATGTTTCCGGAAGTTTGAGCAGTTTTCCGCGAAATTTCCCCAGAACGATAATAAAGCCGTTGAAAAGTTTCATTTTTTTTATGTCGGCATATTCGGCTTTTCGCCCGCCGCCGAAAGTTGTGGGCATAAAACTGTATGGATTCATCGCAGCGCCGATAAGGCCGATTAAGACAAAAGAAATAAAAGGAAGCATCGGAAAATACCAGGCTAAATTAGGCGTGCCGGCTATTCTCATAAAACCCTTGAACCAGGCCCAATACCTGCCGATAAGAAAAGAGGGGTTCATGACGGCCCTTTTTATGAAAGCGGCGCTTTCCGCCAGTGTTTCCCGACTACGCCCTTGTCCGATAATAGTCCCTATCGGCAGAGAAAGGAGCATAAGGATGTAAAGGGCGGCAATGGCGATAAGCGCCGTCCAAAAGAGCCAGGCAACAGCTTTATCTTTTTCTTCAAAATCAGGATTTCTTACAAACGCCATAAGTTAACCTCTTAAAATTTTCCCTATTTGTTCGGCTTTCTCTTCCCCGGCAGCTTCACCCGCCTGCGGCAGGATGTCCTTGAATAAAGGAAGCTCTTCCGCCGGATCCGGTTTAAAACTTGCTACCAGAATTTTCATAGATTGCCATGTTTCCAACATGTCCTCCGAATTAATGATTTCTCCGAAATTCATAACCAAGACAGGCAGTATTTCCAAAGAAAGATTTGCCGCCGCCAGTTTTGAAAGCAGAGATTCCTGTTTCTTCTTTAATTCAAAAACAGGACTGGTCCGATGGGAACTTTCCGAAAACCACAGAGGATCATCGTTGTTAAATTGCTCTTCATCCGCCAGCCAGTCGCCGGGCTCTTTATCTATCTGGCATAAGACGACTTTCTGCTCGGAAATGCCGACATAATCAATTCTTGAACCGTCAACCAGGACATCGGTCAAAACGCGGTACCCTTTCTCCTCCAAAATGGGCGTTAAATCCGGTTTTTTATTTTCAATGTGTTTTGCGGGAGCCGTCATGTTTAAACCGGCAGAATCAGTTACATCCGAAACAGATCGTCCAGGACCGTTTTGAGAGGGGTCCGGTAAAAGCCTGGATTCCGGAATACTCGGATCAAAATCATCATCAAAAAAGGAATCCCCTTTTTGTTTGCCGCCTTTTTCTTCGGTCTGGGGCTTGTTTAGAGAGGAGAGGAATTCTTCATAAGAATCGGGTTCTTTTTTCTCTTTTGCTTCTTGAGAGGAAAGGACCGGTTTGTCTTCCCGGTCAGAGGGGAAGGAGGAATCTTCGTCTTCCTGTTCCAAAACGCGTTGCTGTATTTCGCCGATATTCAGAGCGGGCGGCCTTTTTGTCTTATGTGAGGGCGTTTTTGCGATAAAAGGAACCTTTTCTTTTTTCTTTTCTTCTTTCTTTTTTAGGGAAAAAGCCTTGGAGACAATTTTTTTGGCCGTTTCCCCCCATTTAACGGAAATCAGCAACAAAAAACCGATGAGCCAGAGAGGAATGGCGGCGAAAATAGTAAAGATGAAAGTCCAGTCACTTGCCGAATAAATAACCCAGCCGCTGGTCCATTCATGCCACAGGTAAGCCCAATCGTTTGCCCAAGCAAAATCAAAAAACCAGTTGCGGAATAAAAAGAAACGCAGCCAATAAAGAAAAAGCCAGCTCCAAAGGACAAAAATAAAAATATTTCTAGCAAGGCGTCGGGCGTTCATTTTAACCTTTTAATCCTTTTTTAATTTATAATAGACTCATTGTACAAAAAAAACTTTGCAAAGACCAGATAAAAATGTACCGAAAATTATTTTTCGGTTTTGTATTTCATTCTTTTTTTCTTTGTAAAGAGGTCTTGGGAGGTTTTTGTCCGTTTATAATGAAAAATATTCGCGAAAAATAGGAAAATAGCCGGGAAAAATGACGAATGTTCCATGCTTGTTTTTCTGGTGTTTTTTTGAAGTAAAAATCCAACCGTTAAAATCAGTTCCCATTCAAAGAGTCCATAAGGGCTGATGGAGGTGGGTTTCCTTAAAAAAGCCACCGGCATTCTGGGATATTTAAATGATGTCAAAAATTTTTATTGTGGACCGGAATACATTTGATAAAAACAGCCAAAAACAAAATGTCAAGTTCTCGGCTGTTTTTTTCAAAACTTTCCGCTTTCTGGGCGTTTTCAGAGTTTTCTTCCGAAAGCTTTCTTTTGAAAACAGCCGGTGTTATCCCATAAAGTTTAATGTGTCATAAAGGCGGCTTTTATAAGCTGGCTGTCCTTGCTTTTCATATTCGGCCAAAGACCTTCTGAAATAAGCTAAGGTAAAAAGTCTGGTTGATGAAGATAGTCCTGCCAGTCCCCGATTCGAATCAATAAGAGAACATAAATCGGACAGACTGATGTTCTCCTTGCGGCATATATCGCGCAGCGCTTGCCAGGTTTCGTTATCCAGGCGCATGCTTGTCCTTCTATTGTTCACGATAACATTTTTACATAGCAGCATTTTGAATCTCCCCTTGTTTTTCATTAAAATGAAGCTTATATATTCTTATAAATTTTTCTAATAGGATGCTATACTAAAGATAGCATTATAATACTTATTACTATTTTTAATAACTTATTTAAAGAGAAAAATGAAGAAATTTTTAAAAATTTATTAAAGAAAGTTTATGAGATATAGAAGGCAAAAAGAAGAAGGGCCGTTTCGGCCGTGCGACCATCCCGGGTGTGATAAAAAGGGGGAATACAAAGCTCCGAAGGACAGAAGTCTGAAGGAGTATTATTGGTTTTGCCTGGAACATGTTGAAGAGTACAATAAAAACTGGGATTATCTGGCCGGTTCCACGCCGGAGGAGATTGAAAGCAAAATCCGTGAAGATGTCGTTTGGAATCGGCCGACATGGAAACTTGGACAGAGAAAAGCACGGGTCAGAGGATTTGGCGATCTTCTCGGTCTTTTTACAGACGGAAGAGGGGAATCTGAGGTTCCTCGGATACCGAAGGAATGTTTGGAGGCGTTGAGCGTTTTAAATCTTTCGGCGGATTGTTCTGTCTGTCAATTGAAGGCGGCTTATAAAAAACTGGCGAAAAAATACCATCCGGATTTAAACGCCGGGGATAAAAAGGCGGAAGAAAAATTTAAAAGATTAACACACGCGTATCACTTGCTTCTGTCTTGGATGACGGAAGGGAAGTAAACCTTCTCAAGGCGTTTTTTCTTATCGTTCCGAAAAATACTATAGATGCTGTATGAACGAAGCGTCTTTTTTTTATTGTTCTAATCCCTTTTTTTTCTTATTTTATGGAGATAACTTTTTAGAATATCGTTAGCCTCATCCTGATCGTTTTTGGAAGACGAAGCAAGATTTTCATCCTTTTGTCTCCATTCTTTTTCTGGAATAAGGTTGCCAGCTTCATTAAAAAAGTATTTTTCTTCCTTCCTATAATTGTAATTGAATATCAAGCCGGTTTCATCTACCTCTATACAGCTTCTCGGTAAAAGATCTGTATCGCTGCAAAAATCATCTGACATAACAAAGGAGAGTGTTTTGTACAGCAAACTCGGAGCATGATAATTTGTGGTAATGCTCAACGAAGAACAAAATCTACCGTCCAGGATGTAAGAGTCATTTTTACCCACTATCTCGGGAAGATAAACTTCAGCCAGCATGGTTTTAACAAGCTCTCTGTCTTCATCCAAAATAACTTTTTTCTTTTTATCGTAAAAGCCGGTTAAAGGAAGAGCGCACTTTAGATTTTGGCTAGGTTTATCGTTGTCGATAATATCATAAGTCCTTTCCGAATTCATCAAATCTATTAAAAATTCGGCAACGGATTCGGCTTGTTTCGGCGTCAGGAAAAAACCTTCTTTTTTCTTTGGTTCGGGATTACTTCTCTTTTTATATTTTAAATACATTGTATGGATTTTAATTTTGTCAAGCAGCTCTTTTACATGTTCGTCCCACTTGGCGGTATCTCCGTTTCCAAGCTTATAATAATGCTGCCACATATGATAAACGGAAAGAAGGTCTTTGTCGCTGTGTTGAGAAATAAAATCTCTGTTCTTTTCACCGTTTTCCCCCTTGTCTGCGGTTATCAGATTTTTTATTTTCTGCACGGCTTTTTCGTCCGAATCTTTCCAAGAAAAAGAGGTTTCTTTTTTATGGAGCATCATTCTGTTCAATTTTTCTTGTAGATTGGTTTTTTCCCCATAATTCCCTCTGGTAGAAAAGGTTTTTGAACTTAATATTTTAAAATATACAATGGATTTTAATTTTGTCAAGTTTTTTACACGAACAGAGAAAAAATCGAATCATAAAAAAACACCCTTTCCAGGGTGCTTTTTCAAAAAATCCGATATTTGAAATTAAACAGAAGCTTTGGATTCAAGAGCTTTTTGAATACGATGCTTAATTTCAAGAGCCTCCTTGGTCAAAACGGAGTCCTTTTTCCCCAGCAGATAAGCATCCAACCCGCCGTTGTGTTCAATCGTGCGCAGACCCGGAACGGAAATACGCATACGAACGGTCGTTCCCAAAGCTTCGCTCAAAAGAGAAACATTCTGCAAATTGGGGAGAAAACGTCTCTTTGTTTTGTTATTGGCATGGCTGACATTGTTGCCGACCATAGCACCTTTCCCAGTAATTGGGCATCTTCTAGTCATGATGCGATTCCTTTCGTAATCTCGTAATAAAAAATCAGATGGGGCTACTTCTACCTGAAATGAAAGCAAAAGTCAACAGGAAAATAATGATTTTTCTGATTTTTCCACTCGGAATGTTTTACCGGGGCAGGGGAAAGCAGAGAGTTTCAGACGGGGGAAAAAAAGAAATATTCAGTTTCTGGTTTGTTTTTCATTGTTTTTTTAGAAAGGGTGAGGCTATAATAAAACCGTTTGGACAGAAGTCTCAAACACGATGGAAAAGGGCCGTAGCTGCGGTTTCTTTAATTTTAAACCAGGGGAGGGGTTTATGAGAAAAATTATTTTTGCCGGTTTGTGCGCTTTGTTTTTATGGTCTTGCGCGTCGGGGCCGAATGACTATACTTATCAGGATATGGGGCAGGCGGCCGCCGTGCGCCAAGGGACGGTTTTATCCATCCGGCCCGTGAAAGTATCGTCGCAGTCGGGCGTCGGACAGATCGGCGGAGCGGTGGCCGGCGGCGCTTTGGGATCTATGATCGGCGGCAATACGGCCGTGAATATTGTCGGCGCGGTCGGCGGCGCGATTTTGGGCGGCTTCTTCGGGAACGAAACGGAAAAAGTAATTACGAAGGACACCGCTTATGAGTTTATGGTGCGCCAGACAAATGGGCAGGTAATCTCCGTCATTCAAAAGAATCCGGAAGGAATTCAAGTCGGGGACGAAGTCTTGCTGGTGGGGTCCATGAAGGATATGCGCATCCAAAAGATGAGCTATTAGGGAAGTGTAAACTTCCTTGGCGCTATGCAAGCGGTGTAGGTTTATTTGGGCTTCGCTCGTCCAATCCAAAACTTGCCAAACCTCACGGCTGGGGCGGGAGGTTGCGTTTGTCTGCTGACACAGGCCATGTTATCTCTGAACCTTTAACCAGCGGCGGCGCAAACAGGCGGCCGTTGTTATTTTCTCCTCCATTGTTATTCTTTTTTCCCTCCTTAGAGGTTCCCTGTTAAGATTGCTTCTTTTTTTAGAAATCCGGCTGGAAGTAAAGGACAGAGCGGATTTCGGCAATCGCGGTTTTTGGAGAGTTGTTTTGACTCTTGCACGGGATGAAAATAAAAAACGGTTTTGTTTTTATCCCCCCCTTTTATTGTAAAATTATCAGAAAAAATGAAAAACATCAATGAACCGGAAACAATCGCGCAAGTGCCTGTAAAAGAAATCATCCGGACAGTTTGTCTTTTTCATGAAGAATGGAAACGAACGAAGGATTTTCTCGGTCAATATCGCAGTCATCAATCCCGATAGAGCGAGAGGAGCTTTTGAATAACAAAGGCTTTTTGTTCTAAATTATCACTTCCTTTTATAATAAGACCGCCGGCAAAGCATAATATTGCGTTTTTTTCAGATGTTCTTTCGCTCTTTTTCCCCGGATGCTTCATCTTGCCCGCGTTCCTTTCGCCGTCGTTCCGGCAGCGACGCAAACTTTCCATTTATTTACCAAGATTTATTTAAGAATTTTTAATTCCGGTTTTTAATCGGAACAAGAAGGAAAAAGGTGCCCTCAGAACGGTTTTTTATTTTTCTGTTGTTTTTTTAGGCGTTCGTTTTTGTCGCTGTCTTTTGAAAAAAGAAGATTCGGCCGTTTTTATTATTTTTTCAATAAAAAAGCAACTTACCACCCCGCAAAAGATAAAACAGGCGGGAAGCGGTAGAAAAAAAGAAAAAACATCCAACGAAGGCCAAAGAATAAAAATTTTTAAAATACGACATTAAAATAAATTCCGT
>CASFRQ010000126.1 GCA_949296785.1 uncultured Alphaproteobacteria bacterium | reverse complement strand
TTGACGAAAAACGGCCAAAAAGTGATCGAAGACGTTAAAGGATTTTTGACAAAAGACTACAAGATAAAGAAAAAGTTACTGTTGTCGAGGCTTGCCGCTTCCGGTGAGGATGTGATTTTCAAGGAAATATTTCGAGAGGAATAATGTAAGTATGAATTCAGTTTGTTATAAAGTGTTTTCTTTTGGAGGATTGAATTTCGTTGTAAATTTTTTTAAATCCGGTGGGGTTTTTGAGATACAAAAAGGAGAAATAATATCAGCCGGTATTTCATTCGAAAAAATCGAAATCGAAGAAATTCTTGAGGACACAAAATCTTATTTATTTAAAAATAAAAACAGAGGTATAGAGGTTTGTTTTTACGATTTGGATGAAATAATTTCGATAGTCTTTTATTCTGCTTCCGGGCAAATGGAAATAAAAGAACGGCTGGGGAAAGGAGACTATTGTAGACTTAAGTCGATCTTTGAGGACGTGTACTGTTATCCAAAAGGAGTGCGAGCGGACAATTACCGACAAATGTTGTTGTTTTAATTATAGGAGAAAAGCATGCTAACATTGCCTATTAAACGAAAATGGTTTGATATGATTGTTTCTGGTGAGAAAAAAGAGGAGTACCGGGAAATCAAGCCGTACTGGACAAGTCGTATACTTAGATATGGTTACGCCGGGATCAAGTTTGTAGTGAGAATAAAAAACGGGTATCAGAAAGACGCCCCTTATGCTGATTTACTCGTAAAAAAAACAGTCGGGTTTGGTCGCCCGGAATGGGGCGCGCCGGCAGACAGAAAGGTGTACATCCTTCAAATAATCGATATTTTGGAGGTTAAATAACAAAATATGAAGAAAATAAATCAGATAAAGTGGGCAGAACAATTTGTGGGAGAATGAAATATGAACGACAAAACTTTTAGAATAGGAGAATATTTGTTTAAAACAGAAGAAAACAAAAAGAGAGACTGCTCTGGATGTTATTTTGCGCGCCAACCTTATGATGGCGTTAAATATTTTTGCCCGTTAAAACTCGATAAAGGCGGTTATGCGTCGAGTGAATATATGTGTGAAAACAGATCTATACGGTTTATAAGGATTGATTAAGTATGACAGACGAAAAAAAAGCGAAGTTTTTCCGGTCGCACGGAATATGAGGAGGCAAAAAGATGGTAAAAATAACAGAGGTTAAAGAATTAGCGAAAATAAAAGTCGGTGAAGTTGTCGAATACAATGGTGATAAAATCAAAGTTGCCAGGCCAGAGGAGAATAAAAAAAAGAAATCCTGTTGTTATTTTTGCGCATTTGACACAAAAGATGGATGTTCTGCTCCTTGCTATCCAGACGAAAGAGATGATAAAACAAATGTTTACTTTCCGATAGTAGCAAAAATGTAAAAATTGAGGGCAGATATGAAAAAACGATTGGAGATAGTGGCGTTTGCGACGGAGAAGGCGGTGGAAGGGTTGAAAGATTTCGCTGCATATCGTAGTCTTGGCGGCGCTGTGAACGAGATTGTCGATGAAGCGAGAAAGAAGCACGGAGGCTTTCTTCAGGTGATTATTTCTCTTCCGGTTCACTTGCGCTCTACCGGATATAAGAGTCAGAATCACGCTATCAACGGATACTGCAAACAGATTTCGGTT
>CASFRQ010000125.1 GCA_949296785.1 uncultured Alphaproteobacteria bacterium | reverse complement strand
TTTTTTATAAAAAATAAAGTTAAAAGATATTTACATAACGGATACGGATTGTTTCTATGGATAAAGAATATCTGTTCTCTTGTCCTATCTTTTTTATTTTGGAACAGAAGGAGAGGGGTGGAAAAATAGGAAAGAAGAGGACAGGACTTGTTTAAATTCAGATTTAGAAAAGGCGTTTTACGCGAAGTGTTTATAAAATGTTTGGAAATTCTTCCGAATAGACTTTTAAACCTTCTTTTTCCTTTACTCATCTGATAAAAGAATTGTTTTTTTTTGAGGGGAACAGGGAAAGTAAATCAGGTAAAGACTTTCCTTTAAAAACCTTGTTTTTTTCAGTTCTGTGTCGGATGTTTATATCTTTTGAAACGAGCCGTTGCTTGAAAAAAAAGATAAAGTATATAATCGGAAAAAAGAGAAAAACGAATTCTATTTTCCGATACAAAAATCTTTGAAAATAATATCAAACAGCTCCTCCACCTCTACCCGGCCGGTAATTTTTCCCAAAGCGCGCGCCGCCAGACGCAAATCCTCCGCTTGCAGTTCCAAAACCGTTCCGTTAAGGAAGTTTTGAAGGTTTTGAGAACATTCTTCCAACTGCAGCCGATACCTCAACCGCGTGACGGCCGGTACTTCGGTTAATCCCATCTTTTCTTCCAAAAGGGCTTCAATTTTTTGCCACAGAATATCGCATCCTTCGCCTGTTTTCGCGGAGATAAAAATCGGGTTATCAAGTTCAAAAGAGGCTGCTGTCCCTTTCACCGTATCGGCTAGCGGGGAGAAGTTTGAAGATTGTTCTTCGTCTTTTCCTTCCGGGAAGCTTGGAAGGTTGTCGGAACCTGGAAGAAGCGATAACTTTTTTTCCGAAACGATTTTTTCAACGACGGAAGGTTCCGTTTCATTTATCATGCGATTGGAAAAAGTCAAGCGCGCTTGCCCGGAAGCATTCTTGGAGATTTCTGAGGAAAATTTTGTTTCCTCTTCTTTCCGGGAAGATTTTTTTTGAGAAATGATATCGGATTCTTTTATCGTGTTTTCAAAATCAAGAGTATTGTCAAAAGTTACTTTTTCTTCGGAGGAAGCGACAAAAGAAAGTTTTTCCTCTTCTTTATTTTTCTTTAAGACAGCTGTCTGAGAAACAGACAACGGAAGAGATGCAGCCAAGTCTTTTTTATTCCAGACAACCAATGTTTTTTCCGTTTTGTATTGCTTTAAGGTTGGGTCTATTTCCGGATAGTTGCGCGCGTCTTGAAGCAAAAGAACAAGATCCGCCTCGCGTATTTGTTTTTGGGCGCGCAAGATGCCTTCTTTTTCCACTTCTTCGTCCGTTTCATGCAGACCGGCGGTGTCTGCTAAAATAACGGGATACCCTTTAATATCCAGATAGGTTTCTATAACATCTCTTGTTGTGCCTGCGGTTGAGGAGACAATGGCCGCTTCCCTTCCCGTCAAACGATTTAAAAGGCTGGATTTCCCTATGTTCGGTTGGCCTACAAGGGCGATTCGGAAACCTTCGCGCAGACGTTCCCCGCGGCCTTCATCGGCAAGGTGGACTTGGATTTCGGATAGAAGATGAGTGACGTTTTCTTTTACCTGAGATAAGACTGAATCAGGAATTTCTTCTTCCGGAAAATCAATATAGGCTTCCATCAAAGCCAAATCATGAACCAGTTTTTCCCGCCAGGAATCGTACAACTGTTGCAACGCGCCCCGCATTTGACGGAATGCCTGCCTCTGTTGTTTTTCTGTCTGCGCGTGAATCAGGTCAATCAATCCTTCCGCCTGCGTCAAATCCATTTTACCGTTGATAACGGCGCGTTTGGAGTATTCCCCGGCCAAAGCCGGACGGCAGCCCGGCAAACGGCTTAACGCTTTTAAAACGCTTTGCAGAACAGCTCTGCCGCCGTGAATATGCAGTTCCGCCACATCCTCCCCCGTAAAGCTGTGCGGTGCGGGAAAGAAAAGAACCAAAGCCTGATCCAATGTTTCCCCTGTTTCCCAATCTTTAAGCGTACAATAATGGGCATAGCGGGGGCTGAATTCTTTCCGTCCGGACAGACGGCGCAAGGCCTCCAGAGTATCCGGCCCGGATAAACGGATAACCGCGATACCGGCAACGCCGGCGCCGGAGGAAAGGGCAAAAATGGTTTCTTTCTGATAAGACATTTTATCTGTGTTGTTTTCTCTTGTTTTTTCTTTATTTTCTCTTATTTTTCCGGAAGGTTCGTTATAACGGCCGTTTCCGCTTGAAAGCGGATTGAAAGAAACAGCGATATGCGTCGGCATTTAATCCTCCGCTTTAAAAGGACGGCTTAAGAGTTTATCCATCACTTCACGAATAGGCATTTTCTGATACAAGATAGCATAAACGCCCTGGCAAATAGGCATTTCAACACCGGCCGCTTTCGCTCTGTCCAATACGGCGCAGACCGTATAGGCGCCTTCTATCGTTTTTTCATTCAGGGAAAGGATTTCCTGCGAGCCGTCGGCTTCGCCCAACAGACGACCGATGGTAAAATTCCTTGACTGCAGACTGGTGGCGGATAAAACCAAATCGCCCAAACCGGATAATCCGGTGAGTGTTTTTTCTTTACCTCCCAAAGCCACGGCTAACCTGCTCATTTCATGAAGTCCCCGCGTGACGATGACGGCTCTAGCGTTATCGCCCAGGCGCGCCCCTTCCACGATACCCGCCGCGATGGCCATGACATTTTTCAAAGCGCCCCCGACCTGCGCAGAAATAATGTCATCACAGGCGTAAGGACGGAAATACTTGCTGCCTATCGCATACCCGAGCATCATGGCTTTTTCAATTTCTTCGGCGGAAATGGTGACGGCGGTCGGCAGTTTTAAAGCCACTTCCGCGGCAAAAGCCGGACCGGATAGAACGGCAATTTCCGCGCCGGGAAGTTCTTCGCGGACGATTTCGCTCAAAAGGGCGCCGGTTCCTTTTTCCATTCCTTTTGAACATAATACGAGGGGGATTTCTTTTTTATAAAAAGGTTTCAGTTCCCGGCAGGCGCTTCTGGTAAACTGCGCCGGCACGGCTAAAAGAAGAATGTCCGAAGCGGCGGCTTCTTTTAAATTGTTCGTCGCCACAATGCCGTTTTCTATCCTGATATGTTTCAGATATAGTTCATTTTCTTTTTTTTCGTTAATTCCAGCGGCGACTTCCGGTTCCCGGGCGTATAAAAGGACCTTTTTCCCTGATCGCGCGATTGCCAAAGCCAGAGCCGTTCCCCAAGCACCCGCGCCGATAATGCCGATTTGTTTCATGGTTTTTCCCTTTTTGTATTTTCTTTATAAGGTCTGAAGCGCAAAGCCTTCTCAATCTTTTTAAGTATAGGTGGTTTTTGATAAAGATGCAATGGTTTACTTGTCCTTCAGGGGGGAGAGGGTCGTATTTTGTTAAAAGGTCTTTTGGTTTAAAGAGGGAATTCTTCCCTTCCGTTGAGAGGGAAAAATGTTTTCTATAATACTGTCGGATGAACCGGCCGTCTTATTTTCCAAGACAACAACGATTTAAGACCTGCGTTTTCGGAAGGAAGACGCAGGTTTTACTGTCTTTTTCAAGGATGAAAGGGAAAGCCTTTGCGTGAGGTTTTCCCTTTAGCTGACGGTGTTTTTCAAGTTAAATTAAAGGAAACCCAAAGACTGCGCTTTGACGACAATCTGTGTCCGATTGCTGGTTTTTAAATGACGCAGCAGGGCATTGATGTGCAGTTTGACGGTCGCTTCGGAAACGGACATTTCATAAGCAATCTGTTTATTGGACTTCCCTTCGCCCAAATATCCCAAAACTTCAATCTGTCTGGGAGTTAGGAATTTGCCGCTGGGCAACTGGTAAGCGGTGTGGTCTTTAGGATCGGCCTTTTCATAGACAGAGGTCGGAATATAGATTTCGCCTTCAAACATGAATTTCAAAGCGTTTTTAATGGACTCGGGGGTGCTTGTTTTAATCAGGAAGCCTTTGATATTCAGTTTCAGAGCGCTTAAAATCGTTTGGGCGGAAGCATACTGCGCCGCTAAGATGACTTGTGTCGGGCGAACTTTTTCAATAATTTTTTCCAGTCTGGAACGCCAGTCTTCCCCCAGGACGTTCAAGTCAAATATGAGAAATTGGACAAACGGTTCCTCCAATAAGGCCAGCAAAGAACAGTCAAGATCTTTGCACGGTGTTACGACAGCTTCGGGCTGGACTTCTTTAATCCAGCGGGCCATATTATGCATAAACGCATCATTGGAATCTGTCACGACAACACGGAAATTGTTTTGTTTCATTTTCATTCTCCCCTCATTACTATGAAACGATGATGTTCAGATTTTATTCAGACGGATAACTCCTCGGATAAGCGCCGCCTTCATATGCGGGATTTCCCCTTTTCCCGCAGGAGGCCGCCAGCACCATACCGCCGATAAGAACAATTAAAAAGAAAAATTTAAACTGTTTCATTATCTCCTCTGTTTACAAATCACTTATTGATTTTAATCCCTCAAAAAAAAATTACAACCTTTTTGATAACAAAAAGGGTATCTTTTTATTAAAAAGGTCGTTTTAACGATATTTTTCTCCAAGGAACTTTCCGGAAAATATGAAAGAATTATGACAAATAGGTTTCTTTTCGGCTGAAAATTAAGAATTAAATTGATTGCGGGGAAAAAATTGGCTATGTTTTGCGTAACTTTTTTTTAAGTACAGTTGATTGATATTGAGGAGCATATTATGACAAACAACCTTTTAAAAGGAAAAAAAGGTCTGATTATGGGCGTTGCCAACGATCATTCCATCGCTTGGGGCATCGCGAAAGAGGCGGCGGCGCAAGGTGCCGATCTGGCTTTTACTTATATGGGGGAAAACATTGAAAAGAGAATTCGGCCATTGGTTCAATCCATCGGCAATGAGTTTTTAATGCCGTGCGATGTGTCCGATTCTGCCAGTATGGATGCCGTGTTTGAGGAAATTAAACAAAAGTGGGGAAAGTTGGACTTTGTAGTACATGCCATCGCTTTTTCGGATAAGAATCAGCTGAAAGGGCGGTATGTTGATACGACTCGGGATAATTTTGCAAATTCTCTGTTAATTTCCTGCTATTCCTTTACGGATGTGTGCCGCCGGGCGGCGGAATTGATGACAGACGGCGGCAGCTGCGTCACATTGACTTACTATGGGGCGGAAAAGTATTTACCGAACTATAATGTCATGGGGGTGGCCAAGGCGGCTTTGGAGGCGTCCGTCCATTATATCGCCAACGATTTGGGGCCGGAAAACATTCGGGTGAACGCGATTTCTTCCGGTCCGATTAAAACACTGGCCGCCTCCGGTATCGGTGACTTTAAACAGATTTTGAATTGGACGGAGTACAATTCTCCTTTGGAAAGGAATGTGACGATAGAAGATGTCGGCCGTACGGGCGTTTACCTTGTGTCTGACCTTTCTTCCGGCGTAACGGGTGAGTGTATCCATGTGGATGCGGGGTATCATACCATTGGCATGATACGTCCGTCCCACGCGCACGAAAGCGCGGAGCTTTTGTCCCGTTTCAAAGCGGACGAATCGTAAACATTTTTTAGAATTTATAAAAAACGGAAAAAGAGGGGATAATTTTTTTGTTATCCCCTTGACTTTTAAAAAAGCGCTTCCTATTTACTCATCTGAAAAGCAAGACCATTCTTTATGAACTTAAAGAGATAATGAAAGGAACTAAAATGAAATTCAGACCTTTATCAGACCGCGTCGTTATCCGCCGCGTTGAAGAAGAGAGTAAAACGGCCGGTGGCCTTATTATCCCGGATACGGCAAAAGAGAAGCCGTCTCAGGGAATCGTTGTTTCCGTAGGCCCCGGCGGCCGGGATGAAAACGGGCATGAAGTCAAAATGACTTTAAAGGAGAATGACAGAGTCCTATTCGGCAAATGGGCCGGAACGGAGGTTAAAATCGCGGGCGAAGACCTGTTGATTATGCGCGAAGCGGATGTTTTGGGCGTTATTGAAGAGTAATTGAAACAAGGGGAATGAAAAAATGACAGCGAAAGAAATTAAATTCGGGGCGGATGCCCGTGAAAGGATGCTCCGGGGCGTTGATATTCTGGCCGATACGGTCAAAACGACTCTGGGCCCTAAAGGGCGCAATGTGGTGTTGAGCAAATCTTACGGCGCTCCGAAAATCACGAAAGATGGCGTGTCCGTCGCCAAAGAAATTGAATTGGCGGATAAGTTTGAAAACATGGGCGCCCAGATGGTGCGCGAAGTGGCTTCCAAGGCGGCGGATGTCGCCGGGGACGGAACGACGACCGCGACTGTTTTGGCTCAGGCGATTGTGCGCGAAGGCTGCAAAGCCGTTGCGGCCGGCATGAACCCCATGGATTTGAAAAGAGGGATTGACAAAGCGGTTGATGCCGTGATTGAGGATGTGAAGGCCAGATCCCGCAAAGTTTCAACGGGTGCCGAAATCGCTCAGGTCGGGACGATTTCCGCCAACGGGGACAAGTCTATCGGCGAATATATCGCTCAGGCGATGGAGAAAGTCGGCAATGAAGGCGTTATTACCGTTGAAGACGCCAAGGGGACGCAAACGGAATTGGAGGTCGTGGAAGGAATGCAGTTTGACCGCGGCTATTTGTCTCCGTATTTCATTACGAACGCGGATAAGATGACTTGCGAACTGGACAATCCGTACATTATGATTCATGACGGCAAACTGTCCACTCTGCAGCCGCTGGTTCCTGTGTTGGAAGCGGTTATTCAGACGGGCCGTCCTCTTTTGATTATCGCCGAGGATGTTGAAGGCGAAGCATTGGCCACTTTGGTGGTGAACAAGCTCAGAGGCGGATTGAAAGTCGCGGCGGTGAAAGCGCCCGGTTTCGGCGATAGAAGAAAAGCTATTTTGGAAGATATCGCCATCCTGACAAAAGGGCAGGTGATTTCCTCCGAGCTCGGTATTAAATTGGAAGATGTTCAGTTGCCGATGTTGGGAACGGCCAAGAAAGTCTCTTTGACGAAAGACGACACGACCATTGTGGACGGCGCCGGGGATAAAGATATGATTAAGGCTCGCTGCGCTCAAATTAAAAAGCAGGCGGAGGACGCCACTTCCGAATATGACAAAGAAAAATTGCAGGAACGGTTGGCCAAATTGTCCGGCGGCGTGGCCGTGATTAAGGTCGGCGGCTCCACGGAAGTGGAAGTGAAAGAGAAAAAAGACCGCGTGGACGATGCTCTGCATGCTACAAGAGCGGCCGTTGAAGAAGGTATTGTCGTCGGCGGCGGTGCAGCGCTTTTGTATGCGACGGAGGCTTTGGCTTCCCTGAAGGCGGACAATAGCGACGAAAATGTCGGTATCAACATTATTCGTCAGGCGATTAAAGCCCCGATTTATCAGATTATCTCCAACGCCGGGGAAGAGGCGGCGGTGATTGCCGGTAAACTCCTTGAAAAAGGGGATAAAAATATGGGATATGATGCGCAAAACGGTGAATATGTCAATATGTTTGAAAAAGGCATTATTGACCCGACTAAGGTGGTCAGAAGCGCTTTGCAGGGTGCCGCGTCCATTGCCGGTCTGTTAATTACGACGGAAGCAATGATTGCCGATAAACCGGAAGATACTTGCTCTTGCGGTAAAGGCGGTGCCGGTATGGGCGGTATGCCCGGCATGGGAGGGATGGACTACTAAGTCCATGCCTTACTCCCGGAGTTTTCTTAACTTTTCAAAACTGATGGGAGTTTGAGCCGGCCGGATTTTCCAAAAATCGGATTATTCGTGCTGGACTGGACAGAAAAGCCTCCTTTATTGAAGCGTCCTTTCTTTATGAAAGGGCGCTTTTTTCAAGAAAAAACTTGCCGTGGGTAGTCCCAAAGGGTTGGCGGTTTTGTACAAAAACTTGTTTGATAAACGGAAAAAGCGGATAAACAAAAGTTTTCATAAAATCAAGAGTGTTTATTTTTGCGGCCATTTAGAAAGAGGGGCTATCCTTGGAGAAAAACTGTAACAAGGGACGAAGATGGTTCTGATAGAAATTGAGTCCTGTCCGGAACATACATAATGGAGAAATTGCCCGCTCCCCGTCGTATTTGTCGGATATCATCCGAAATGATTTTTTTCTGACTGTCATTTAGCTCCCAGTGAAACCTGCAGGAAAAATCATTTTCCGTCTTTTGAATTGCCCAATGTTTTGCCGGGCTCGTTTATAGTCCTTACTAGAGTAAAAGCGGCTTGCCGATATATAATAGCTGGAAGACGCAGATTTCTGCATGGAAATCGAGAGTTCAGCGTGAAGGGCAATGCTTGGGTCTTGCAGGGGAAAGATACTGAAAAGCTCTTTCTATTCCGGTACCGATTAAAGGAAAACGCAGAAAAAAGACCTATGGACGGAGGAAAAAACTCTTTGCGAGTCGCGCATAATTTTTACTTGCTTAACCATCCGAGAGGATTCTTTTCTGCTTGAAAGCGTTTGAGTGTGTGAAGGGTGTTGATTTATGAAAAACCTTCGTTTCCCCGAAAAAGGCTTTTTATGACTCTGTAAACCGATAAAGTGGCAGGTAATTTTGTGTTTTATCTACTAAGGCTTCATTTGGAAAATAAATAAGCGTTTGAAAGGTTGATAACTTCCTGAAAATTATTGTTTTTCTTTTTTTCCGGCGCTGCCTGTGCTGCCAAAGAAAAAGTCCATACTTATTTTTGCAGAATCTTCTTTTTGACATATTTTTCTGGCTTCGGCTGAATTAAGTAAAACAGAAGCAACATAAGAAAATGAATCTCCTCCAACGGTAATACTGTCCGTTCCGTCATTCAATTTGTTAATAAGTTCATGACAAAGTTCTGGAGATACATTATCAAGCCCTAGATAATAAGTATATTGTTTATCTGCACCGCTGCCGAGAGCGCGCAAGGTTACTCCGAGAACATTCAGAGATTCTTCAAGGGAAGAGGTATCAATATATTTTTTATAATTTAAATGTGCTACTTTATTACCGGAACCCGGATTAAAACCGTCTAAGGTAGCCATGGTCAACTGTATTTCTTCTACAACCTTGTTAATCCTAATCTTCTGCATCGCCATATTATAACCGGCGAGACCTCCGACGGACAGGACACCAATAATCGCCAATACACCCAACATCTCTATCATGCTGCGCCCTGATTGAGTTGTTCCTCTTTCTCTGTTCATTTTTATCTCCTTTTTGTTCTTTTTTAATGACCCTTAAATATGAACAAAAGAAGAGATTTGTATTGCGCAAATACGCTTAATAGGGTATGTTTCTTTTAAACGGTCGTTTATTGTAAACACCGTTTTTTTTATTGTATGTAAGAAAAAAACGAAAAAAGGGTATTTTTTATAACCTTTAACAAGATATCTTTATAGATTTATATCTTATTAGTAGTATATCAAGTCATTATACAACCGTCCAATTATGGGCGGAGATTGGCGAATAAAACGTCTTTGTATTATCGTTGAATAACCAAGCTTGACTTATAATGACAAGTTTACTACTCTCCGCCCGCCTTGATGGTTGTTTATTCAGAAAGAATTCTGATTTGATTTCTTTTAAGGTTTGTTTTTTCAGCTTTTTATCGGGTAATGTGATTGTTTTTTATAAAAGAAGGCGAACAGGATGGACATGCTGTTAAAAAAATTCTCCTGTATTTATTTTTTTTAAATAACAAAGAGAACGAAGCCTCTTTTATACGAGAAAAAATCAATTTTTTAGAAAAGACGCTTTGACTTTGGATATTAAAAAGTTTTCATATCCGTTTTATTATAAAAGAAGCAAAGAAAACAGAAATTTTCCTTAATTAAAAAAACTAAAGAATTCATTTCATGTTTAAAAGCCGCAGAGTTCCGATGGCTGGCGAATCTGTATTATTCGGGAGCGTTCTTGCAAAAATTTTTCAACAACACATTCCGAAATTATCAGAGCAATATTAGTGGGGGCCTATAGGACGGTTTTGCCAAATCAAAAAAACCTTCCTTCAAAAAGAAGAAAGGTTTTTTTCTAAAAGTTCTTTTTAGAACCCGTCTGTATAGAGTTTTTTACGGGCAACTTTGCGCGCTCTGCGAATTCCTTCCGCTTTTTCACGAGCCTTCTTTTCAGACGGCTTTTCAAAGTTACGCCGAAGTTTCATTTCGCGAAACAGACCTTCGCGCTGCATTTTCTTTTTCAATGCCTTAAGCGCTTGATCCACATTGTTATCGCGGACAACAACTTGAACTATGGTACATCCCTCCTTACAACATTCATTCTAAAAAGATTTCAATGTAATTTTCTTATACTCTTTTTTCCTTTAAAAGTCAAGCAGGAGTAAAACAGAAAAATTGTTCTTTTAATACATGAGGGACGGATTTTAAATATTTCTTTTCCTCCAGGGTCTTGCCTGGGGTGAATTTGGGCGGGAAAATCTATATTTTACCTATTTTCTTTAAATTCGCGGTTATTTTGCTGTGTTAATTGATTTAATTTATTAAATTGGTTTTGTTTAACATATGGAATTTCAATATGTGGGGGCGTATTTTTGTTCATCGCGAAGTTTTCTATATTTTTGCTTTTTCTTTTTGTTTTAATGAATATAAAATATCTATTGACTAAAATATGCGCTATTTTTTTATATCTGAACATAATATTTCTATCGGATTACTTTCAAGATTTTTGATGGATTCTTCCGAGACATTGCTTAATTTAGAAAGCTCAGAAATAGACAGATTTTTGTTTTTTCTTCATCCCTTTATCTTATTTTCAGGATAAAAAATAAGTTTCTGAACAATGTCTGGAGAAAGGTTTGTATTTTTCATTTCAAAATTTTTTCATTTGTTTTATTTGTTGAAAGAGGAATACAGCCTGTTTCTTCCGTCCATTTTAAACAATCGTATCTGCAAATATTTTGGTGTCCATCCCAAACACCATGATATTCGCTGATACAGCGGCTGGCATCATCAAACAGATAAAACAAAACAAAACCGATAAACAATAAGCCCAAAAAAGCACAGACATTCCATAAAATAAGGAAAATCCAACGAAATATTTTTTTTAATTTAATATTTTTCATTTATCCCTTTTACCCTGAAGGAGTCGCAAGCTTCTCTGGAGTTAGAATATAGACCGCTTTTTTTTCTTTGTCTACCTATTTCATTCACTCTTTTATCATGCTTCCTGTCAAGAGAAGCTTCTTCTTTTGTGAATCCTTTTCTCCACTGATTATCAAAATAATCAATGTCTTCTTTAAGGTCTCCAAGGACTTCTGCTGTTTTTTCACCCCAAAAGCCTCTGCCAGTTGCATCGTAGTTTGCCTTGCAATGGAAGTAATTGTCTCCCCCTATAGTATTATCTCTTTTCATATCCCAATAATTTCTGTTTAAATCACTGAAAAATATACAATGAGCTTTAACTGCTAGAAAAATCTTTAAGTGGTAAAAGCTTTTTTTTACTTTTATTTTTTTAATAATTCTTTATATTTTCTTGAAAAACAGTCAGGAGAGGAAGATGTCTTTACAGAGTTTCTGCGCGGCTTTGTTGAATTTTTTGATGATTTTGTTTTGGATTTGTGTTCTTTCCATGGGAATTTGGAGCGGGAGTATTGAAACAGGTTGGATTATTTTTATCTATATGCTCTTTTTCTTTCTGAACATCTTCTTTTTCATTAAAAGTTTTCTGGTGTACAAAAAAGACAGCGAACAATCTCTCTTCTTTTTATTTTTATCGGGTCAAATATGGCTGGTGTATCTTTTCTATATGGGCGTGATTGTTCTGTTTTGGAATTTTTTCCACCCTTGGGAGGCAGATATGACGCGAGAGGATTTTTTTAAGTGTGAAATCCTTGTTTTTATCGGCATAACAACCCTTTTATCCTATTTTTTCGGAAGAGGACTCGTGCAATACAGAGGCGGAAACAAGAAAGAAGCTTTGAAAACAATGACTTGTAATGGCGGTTTAAGCTTACTTTCCCTTTTTTTGATGTTTATCTGGCTTATAATACAGGAGTAATTCTAAAGATTCCGAATTTAAGCGATAATATCCGGCGTAATCATGCCGCTGAGCTTGGCAATCTGTTTTTTTAGATTTTCCTTTG
>CASFRQ010000124.1 GCA_949296785.1 uncultured Alphaproteobacteria bacterium | reverse complement strand
TATGTTTTTTATTGCTTTTGTTTGTTGTTCTTTTGGATTTTTTAGGAAGCTTCGTCTTTTCAGGATTTTTCTTTCGTTCTTTTGTTTGTTTTTCCGGTTGTTTTTCCGGCGAAAAACAAGGCGCCTTCAAATAATAAATATGTCGGAAGGAAAAGCAGCAGCTGACTGACAATATCCGGCGGTGTAAGGATTGCCGCGACGAAGAGAAGAAGGACGATGATGTAAGGCCTTTTATTCCTGACGGATTCAAAAGAAACCAGCCCGGTACGGATAAGGGCATAGGTTAAAAGCGGCAGTTGAAACATGACGCCGAAGGCCAGAATCAGCCACAGGCTGAGAGAAATGACATTTTCAAGACCGAAAACCGCTCGTATTTGTTCCGTCGCATACCCCGCGCCGAATTCTATAATCAGGGGCAGAATGAAAAACAGGCAGAAGACAGCCCCAAAAATAAATAAAACACTGGAGGTTACCAGGATTCTCACGGCGATTTTTCTTTCATGAGGATACAGGCCGGGTAGAATAAAATTCCATATTTCCCGGGCGATATACGGAAAACAGACGACAATATCCAGCAAAAAGGCGGTTTTGATTTGGATAATGAAAACCTCCATAGGGGAAAAATAATTTAAAGAAATATCCGTTTCCGCCAAAATAATTTTCGTTAATCCGTCCAAAGCATAAGGCGCGGCAAAGAATAAAGGTATCAGTAAAAGAGCCAAAGCGGACAAACAATGTATCAGAGTGGTACGCAGCGCCTGAAGATGAAAGAGAATGTTCTCCTCTTGTTTCATTTCCTCCGTGGTAATATTTTCTCTTTGGCAGGAAGGGGAGGCGGGTTTGTTTGTTCTTTGGGCGTCGTTTTTCTTTTTTTGTGCGGAAAGCTGAAAGGAAGAAAAGGTTTCTTTGCCCTGTTTCTTTTTTTTATTTTTAAAAGCGCTTTTTCTTTTTGGATTTTCCGAAACAGCTTTTTCACCGTTTGTCTGGGAAGAAGGATGTCCGGATTCCTTTTGTGTTTTTTTCGTAGAATAGGTTGAAGCGTTTGTTGATGCGTTCATTTCCGCCGACGCTTTTCCCTTGTCGCTTTGCGCCTGTCGGACCATCTGCTCCCAGCTTAGGGAAATTTTGGAAGAAAGAGGAGATTCTTCTGAGAAGCCTTTCTTTTTTGACATTTTGGAATGTTCCCTTTTTTACAACTTCGGAAATTGACAAGTCAAAACCTTCTGAAAAATGCATCTTGGCAAGACAATCGTTTTTTTTAGGAAGACTTTATAGCATCGTTTCCGCGCCGGCATAAAAAAGTTCTTTGAACAATTTTTTAAATTAACATGTGAGGAAAAAGTTCGGGAAAATTCTCGCGCAACAAGAAACTTAATTTTAAAATAAAATATTTTCCTTTGCGAATTTTTCATAAAGAAATTTTTTGCCGTCATAAGCCGGAAAGAAAACGTCGTTTCCTTTTGCCGGCTAACTTTTCGCCGGACGAGCCGCTTTCTTTTTGGTTCCGGCTTTCTTCCCCGCGGAAGATTTTGCGGCAACAGACTTTTTTTGAACGGAAGATTTTTCCTTTTCTTTTTGAACCTCTTTTTCCACGGCGGCGTTAACGGCGTTTTGAAAGTCTTCCGCTTCGTTTTGAAGAGTCTCCTTGGCTTTTTTATATTCATACGAAGCTTTTCCCAGAGCTTTAGCCAATTCCGGTATTCTTTTCCCTCCGAAAAGAATAAGGACAACGACAAGGATAAGGATGATTTCCGTGATTCCGAGCGACATTTTTATCTCCTTTTTTATTATGTTTTACTTTTTATACCGTGTTTTTCATGTTTTTTAAAGGAAAGTTTTCTATTTTCATCCTTTTGGTACGTTTTTTGAAGCTCCTCTTTTTGTTGATGAAAAGGGCGGAGGGTATTTCCGCCCTTTTGCGTTCATTTATATTCGTATGGTTATATCTCTTTCAGTTCGTAAGTATCGTTACCCATGCCCATTTCTTTTAAATAAGTCAGCTGGTGCAGACCTTCGCGGGATTCAATCCGTTCTTTGAGGTCATGGCTTTCTTCTTCCGGCAAAGCGTAAACCATATCTATGGAAGCTTTATCAACGGCCAATATGTCGGTGGAAGCCAGGATGCCGATGTCTCTTGCCTTTGGTTTTGCGGCGCTTGTTCCGGCACAGTCGCAGTCAACGGACATGTTTCTGAGGACATTGATGTAAACGATTTTATCCCCGAAATGGTCAATAGTGGCTTTTGCAGATTCCACCATGTTTTCCATGAACCCTTTTCCCATCAGCCATTGGCTGGAATCGTCGTTGTTGTCGGGTGCGGCATGAACCATTTTTTTCCCGATCGGACCATCTGCGCAGCCGATAGCGATGTTTTTCATGGAGCCGCCGAAACCACCCATGGCATGTCCTTTGAAATGCGTTAAAACAACCATTGAATCGTAGTCCAGCATATGTTTTCCGACGGACATTTCTTTGAAATGCTTTCCGCCTTTGACGGGAATCATAACGGCGCCGTCCTCGTCCATAATATCCACCGTACAGAAATCCCAGCCGTTTGTTTTTAGAGTTTCCCGATGGTCTTTTGTGTTTTGACGGGCACCGGCGTAAAGAGTGTTTGTCTCCACCAGATTGCTGTTCGGAATATTTTCCTGTAAAGCTTTCACCATGTCTCTGGGCAGAATGTTGGGCCCGTGCGGTTCCCCGGAATGCCATTTGATTGCGACTTTGCCGGTAATGTTTTGCTTGATTTTTTCATAGATTTTCAAAAGCCCTTCCGGAGAGATGTCTTTGGTAAAATAAACCGTTGACTTTTGCGAGGTGTTTGCTTTTGCGCCGCCGGCCATGGCCTGCGCAAGAGCCGGAGCGGACGACACCCCGTCCTTCGTTTGGGCGAAAGCTTTGCCCGTGCCGAATGTTTTGGAAAGGACGCCGGCGGTTAAAGCCAAAGAAGAAAGTTTTAAAAAGTCTCTGCGTTTCATTGTTTTCTCCTTCATGTTTTATACATTGTTATTTTGTTTTTTCCGGCGAAGTTGCAAGCCGGAATTTTACGTGCTTTTTGATTTTTATTTATATTCTTCATCCGTGACGGGAGACAGCCAGTCGGTCTTGTTGTCAGGCAGGTTTGTCTCTACGGAAATATGCGTCATCCAGGAATCGGGCGCCGCCCCGTGCCAGTGTTCCACATCCGGCGGAATGCGGACGACATCTCCTTTTTTCAGAATTTGGATTTCTTTTCCTTTTTCCTGATAGCGGCCTTCGCCGTTAAGTACCAGCAAAATCTGTCCGCCGTCGTGTTTGTGCCAATGGGTGCGGGCGCCGGGTTCAAAGGTTACGTT
>CASFRQ010000123.1 GCA_949296785.1 uncultured Alphaproteobacteria bacterium | reverse complement strand
CATTCTGCATGACCGAAGAAAACGAGCGGCAATTAGAATTGTTTGCTAACCTCCCCAAAATTTACACCCCAATGCTCTGCAAGGTTAAGGACTGGCGGAGTAAAGAAGTTTTTTATTTCCAAGACTTGAAAGGAAACAAAAATGAAGTTTGATGTTGTTATAGGAAATCCGCCGTATCAAATAAATGATGGTGGTCATGGTTCAAGTGCCACAGCTATTTATGGTGATTTTTTCTTAGGTGCTAAAAAATTAAACCCATCATATATATCAATGATTATGCCGTCTCGTTGGATGACAGGAGGAAAAGGCTTAGATAGTTTCAGAGAAGAAATGATTTTAGATAAACATATCCGAATACTTCATGACTATATGAATTCTAATGATTGTTTTAATTCTGTTCAAATTGAAGGAGGTATTTGTCATTTTATATGGGATAGAGACAGTGCAGGAACCTGTCAATTTTATACACATTCTAAAACAAAGGAAATATGTATTGAAAGATACTTATCAGAGGGGGATTCAGATGTCATTGTTAGAGATGCAAATGCTATAAAAATATTAAAAAAAGTTAAAAAGAAGCAAGAAAGTAGTTTTTCCAATATCATTTTGCCCAGAAATCCTTTTGGTATAAATGAAAATAACTTACCTTTTTCAATAGAAGAAACAGATCTGAAAATTTTTGGCAGATTTGAAAGAGTTCGCGGCATCAAATATCTAAAAAAAAGCTATATAATTGCTAAAAATAAAAATCTATTAACATCATGGAAAATATTTATTTCCAAAGCAGATGGTGCGGCAGGGCAACTTGGAAATCCCATTCCAGCAAAAATAATAGGAAAAGCAGTTTTAGGGGATAAAAATACAATTTGCACAGAAACATTTTTGGCAATAGCTCCTTTCAAATCTAAGGTAGAAGCGATCAATGCTGTTAAATATATGGGAACAAAATTTTTTAGATTCATGGTTGGTATGCGAAAATTGAAAAATATGACAAGAGACACATATCAGTTCGTTCCTATTCAAGATTTTTCTGAAAAGTCTAACATTGATTGGTCTGAATCTATACATGAAATTGATTTACGACTTTACAAAAAATATGGCTTAAACAAAGAAGAAATAGATTTCATTGAAACCATGATAAAGTCCATGGAGTAAAGACAATGGCTACAATTAACATCAAAACCTCCAAGCAGATTGAACCGAAATGCTATGCTTATACAACTCCTGAAATCAAACGCCATGAGGGATGGACAAAGATTGGTTATACCGAGCAGGATGATGTTACAAAACGCATCCAGCAACAAACTCAAACCGCGGATATCAAATTTAATCTGGAATGGGCGGAACGCGCCGTTTATGAAGACGGTAGTGGTGATTCTTTTAAAGATAAGGATTTCCACGCCTATTTAAGCAAGAAAGATATTGAAAGAAGATCGGATTCGGAGTGGTTTCATATTTTGCCGCAGGTTTCTCATGACGAATTTCTATATTTTAAGAAAAACAGAGGCATATTAAAAACTTTAGGTGTTATTCCCTATAAATTGCGCAAAGAACAGAATCAGGCAGTTCAGCAAACAAAAGACTACTTTAACCTACATTCCGGCGATGAACCTGAGTTTTTGTGGAATGCAAAACCTCGTTTTGGCAAAACACTTTCAACTTATGAACTTTGTAAAACACTTGACGCTAAAAAGGTGCTGATTGTAACCAATCGTCCTGCAATCGCGACCTCCTGGTATGATGATTATGTGAAGTTTTTAGGAACGGAAGCCGGATATTATTTTATCAGTCAGGCAGATACCTTAAAAGATCGCAAATATGTGCTTTCACGCGAACAATATGTCAGTGTGCGCGATAAGCTCAAAGGATTTATTGAATTTGTATCTTTGCAAGATATGAAAGGATCAATTTATTTCGGCGGTCAATATGATAAACTAAAAGAAGTTGCCGAGCTGGATTGGGATATTTTAGTTATTGATGAAGCACACGAAGGCGTTGACACCTATAAGACTGATGTGGCTTTTGACCATATCAAGCGCAAATATACGCTTCATCTTTCCGGTACGCCGTTTAAGGCTTTGGCAAACGACAAATTTCGCGAAGAAGAAATTTATAACTGGACATACGCTGACGAACAAAAGGCCAAACGCGAGTGGGATTATTCGCAGGACGGAGAAAATCCTTATGAAAACCTGCCTCAATTAAACTTATATACCTACCAAATGTCGGAAATTATCCGCGATAAATTAAAAAAAGGTGCCGATTTTAACGATGACGGTGAGGCAGAAGAATATGCTTTTGATTTAAATGAATTTTTTATCACTAATGCCAATGGCAGTTTTAAATATGACGCGGATGTTGATAAATTTTTGGAAGCATTAACAACTTTACCGAAGTTTCCGTTTTCAACTCCGGAGTTGCGCCAGGAGTTAAAGCACACATTTTGGCTTCTAAACCGCGTAGACAGTGCCAAAGCATTAGCCCGTAAGTTAAAAGAACACCCCGTATTTGCCGACTATGAAATCGTTTTGGTTGCAGGCGACGGTAAATTAGATAATGATACGGAAAATAAAAAAGCTTTTGATAAGGTTGTCAAAGCCATCAAAGAAAATGAGAAAACCATCACCCTTTCTGTCGGACAATTAACGACCGGTGTTACCGTTCCGGAATGGACGGCGGTTTTAATGTTAAGCAATGTGAAAAGTCCGGCTCTTTATATGCAAGCGGCATTCAGAGCGCAAAATCCGTGTCTGTTCAAAACAGGGGATAAATTGTACCGCAAAGAAAATGCTTATGTGTTCGACTTTGACCCCGCAAGAACCTTGGACATTTTTGAACAATTTGCCAATGATTTAAGTGCAGATACGACAAGCGGTAAAGGTGATATGGACACCAGAAAACGCCACGTTCGTGAGTTGATTAACTTCTTCCCCGTTTATGGCGAAGATGATGACGGGGAAATGATAATACTTGATGCCGAAAAAGTGTTATCCATACCGCGCAAAATTCATGCGGTGGAAGTTGTCCGGCGCGGATTTATGAGTAATTTCCTGTTCCAGAATATCAGCAACATTTTCAGCGCGCCGCCAGAGATTGTAGACATAATAAGGCAATTTGAGCCGGTAAAAGAGCCGGTGCCGGTTACAAGCAAAACCAAAGAAGAACTTTCTATCAATGATAAGGGCGAGGTTGAACTTTCACAAACGACCATAGATATCGGCATAGATAATGTGTTCGGAGAAAAAATATATGCCGTTGTTGATGAATTGCAAAGCACAATAGAGGAAATTCAAAAAAAGCCAACCGATATCAAGAAAGATACAACTTTTGAAATATTGAAAGAACAATTTAAGGAAACCGTTGCCGAACCTTTGATTTCTGCTGCAAAAGAGCATTATGGCAAAAATATGAGCATAAGCACGCAAAAAGCAGTAGAACGAAAGATAAATGCCGCGGGTGATTTGGCTATTGCCAAGCATTATAGCGATTTCAAAATCGGACAGAATACCATTGAATTAGAACGCCGGAAAGAAATTGAACAGGCAAAGGCTGAGCATAAGCCGGAAAAAATTGCTCAAATCAACAAGGTTTATGATGAAAAACAGGAAGAAAACAAAAAGAGTTTTGTTGAAAGTATGCAGGAAAAGGCCGAAGAACTGGTAAAAAACGCAGGACAATCGATTGTTGAAGCCGTTGAAACAGATAAAAAAGTTAAAGAAAAAATAGCGATTGAAACATCTGTTCGCGACCATTTGCGCGGGTTTTCAAGAACTATACCGTCATTTTTAATGGCTTATGGTGATGATGACACAACTTTGGAAAACTTTGATAAAATAATCCCCGATGAAGTTTTCAAGGATGTTACCAGTATCAGCCTTGACGAATTTAGATTTTTGCGTGACGGCGGTGATTATACCGATGAAAAAACCGGTGAAACAAAGCATTTCGACGGACATTTGTTTGATCCAGTGGTCTTTAATGATTCGATAAAAGAATTTTTACGGCTGAAAAAGAAATTAGCCAACTATTTTGATGAAAACCGCACGGAAGATATATTTGACTATATTCCGCCTCAAAAGACAAACCAAATCTATACGCCCAAAAAAGTCGTGATAGAAATGCTGGATTGTCTGGAAAAAGAATGTCCCGAATGTTTTAACGATAGCAGTAAGACATTCATTGATTTATATATGAAATCAGGATTATACATTACAGAAATTGTGAAGCGGCTGTTTAGAAGCGAAACTCTTAAACATGAGTTTCCTAATAAAAAAGACCGATTGAAGCATATTTTTGCAAACCAGGTTTATGGCTTGGCTCCAACGGAAATTATATATCGTATTGCAACAGCTTATATCTTGGGATTCAGTGACGAAATCGAAATCAACGAACATCATTTGCGGCAGTTTGATACACTTCCTTCAGTCCAAAGAGGAACTCTGAAAGCTGATTTGGAAAAATTTTTCTAAGATAATTGGAGATCATAAGAGGCTTTTAAGAAAAAAATCATAATCGTTAAAAATATAAAAACGGCGCGGCAGAAAAAGAATACCGCGCCGGGATAAAAGACGAAATAAAATCAAAAAGTTTGATTTATTCCTCTGTTTGTTCCTGTGAACTTATTTTTTCAAAAGTTCTGCTTTCCCCTTCGGGCGTGGAAAGTTCCAGCGTTGTTTGCGTTATTTTGTAGTTTCTGACATTATTTAAAAACTGCAGATATTCCTGCTCCGCCTTCATGACATCTTCGGGACCGGCCATCATGGTGGTACCCGTCGGGCCGAAAACGATGGTATCCGGCTCCGTTATCTCGTAAGAGCCGAAATAGCGGTTGAGCACTTTTCCCGCAAAACGGTTTTCCTGCTCGTCAAAACCTATGATAATTTCCACAGGAGCCCCCAGTTTCTGTACCATACGATAAGTATTGCCGTTTAAAGAATATACCTCTTTTTGGCAGGCGGCGGCGAAAAGCCCCATAAAGCACGCGAGAATTAGATTTTTTTTGATATTCATTTTATTTCTCCTTTATTTTTATGTCACTGTTTGGAATACAGTTTCCCCATGCGTTCGGCGATAATATCGGCTGTTTGACGCAAAAGCTGACTGTAACCGGAAGCTATCTGTTCATAACTGTTTCCAAGCGGAAGATGCAGGTTGTTATGTCTTGTGTACAAAATCTGCCCCTGTTTGTTGTAAACAGTCCACCATACCTGCATGGTGATACGTTCGCCGAAAGTCGCCTGTAACTTTGCAATATCAACGACAATGCGGTAATCGTAATTTTGCGAATAGGAAGTCATCGGCGTTACCTGCGTATTTTTTAAGGAAAGGTAAATATCTTCCGCCAAAACGCGTTGCATGGAATCGGTTAAAGGTTCAATCCAGCGGTTGAATTCGGATACATCCAACTCAAAGCCGTCTTGCTGGAAAGTAACAATTTGCGGCCGGTTCAGATATCCGGGAAGGGAAACGGAATCCACGACAACTACCGTTCCCGGTTTTAAGGCAATTGGTTTTTGAGGAGCGGGTAAAGCTGTGAGGTTGTAAAATTTTGACTGTCTGCTGGAAGTACAGGCGGTTAAACCGAAACCTGTCGCAACCGTTACCATAAAGGCCAGCAAAACGCCGAATATTTTTGTGGTTTTCATTTTTTATGTCCCCTTTTGTCTCAGATGCTTCTTATTTTATAGACCGGTTTTAGGTTGTCAATAGCCTTTTCGTTTGCCGCGCAGCAACGCCTCTGGATTGCGTTCTATGTAGTCGGCGAAATTTCTTAAAGAGGAGGCGGCGGCGCCGATTTCTTTCAATGTTTTATTCAAATTCGTCATGGTTTGGGCGCCTTTTAAAGAATCTGCCAACGCGTTGAGTTTTTCCGTCAGTTCTGTCAACTGTTTCATTACCTGTGGCGAATAGGTGCTGAAAGTTTCCAGAATATTATTCAGCCGGTCAAAACTTTCTTTAATCGGCAGCGCCTGCAATCCTTTTAAAAGTTCGCCTGTGGAGGATAAAATCGTCGGGATTTCCACTATATCCAGATTTTTATCCGTGTTTCTGAAAACGGCGGGGGTCTGCGGTTGCAGACTGAGCGAAATCATCAGCTGACCGGTCAACATGTTTAAGGTTGTCAAGCGGGCCCTGAGCCCCTTTTCCACGAGCATATTCAAGAAAGCTGGTTTATCTTTTATTTCATGCGCGCCGTTAACCTTGAAAATCTGGTTGGAAGTCAGGCGGATATAGACAGGCGTTTGAAAAGTCATGGTTTCCATATCCGTTTCCAAGTCTATTTTGGCGACGCGGCCGATTTCAACACCTTTCAAAACAACCGGCGAACCAATGTTCAATCCGTTGACGGATTCGGTGAAATATAAGACGATAAGGTCTTTTTTCTTTACGAAAATCCTGTCCGACAGAAAGGTCAGAATAAAAAAGGTAAAAAGGGCGACGCCCATAAGAGCGAAAAAGCCGATAAGTTTTTTATTTGGAGTTTTTTTCATTTTCGCCTGCCGTTCTTGTTAAAAAATGACGTACTTTTTCATTCGGAGGATTGCGGAGCAAGTCACGAGGATTTCCTTGCGCCGTGACGGTTCTCAACTCCTCATCCAGAAAAATGGAATTTGTACCAATGGTAAAAATAGATTCCAGCTCATGAGTGACAACGACAATCGTTGTTCCCAAGTTCTGATTGATTTGAATAATCAGATCATCCAACAAACGCGAGCTGATGGGGTCCAGCCCCGCGGACGGTTCGTCAAAATAGACAATCTTCGGGTCCAACGCCAACGCTCGTGCCAACCCCGCCCTTTTTTTCATGCCGCCGCTGATTTCAGAAGGATAAAAGTCTCCGAACCCTTCCAAGCCGACAAGCGCTAGTTTTAAATGAACAAGCTCGTCTATTTCCTTTTGGGAAAAGTCCGAATACTGTTGCAGAGGGAGAGCGATGTTTTCCGCCAAAGTCATGGAACTGAACAAAGCGCCGCTCTGGTATAAAATGCCGTTTTTACTCATAATGTTTTTTTGCACTTTGCTGTTTGAGCGCCAAAAGTCAATGCCGCCGATTAAGACGGTTCCTTTGGCTGGCGCTTTTAATCCCGTGAGGATTTTTAACAATGTGCTTTTCCCGGAACCGCTGGCCCCCATGATGATGAAGATTTCTTTTTCTTTCACTTCAAAAGAAACATCTTTCATTAAAATAAAATCGTCATAAGCGACGGTTAATCCCTTCACCTGAATTGCATCGGGCGTTTTTTGCTCCGAAAGAGGTTGTCTTTTATTTTCTTTTTGTCCCGCTGTGTTCATATGCCAAAAACCTCGCAAAAAACGGTGATAATCGCCGTGCAGATGATAATCCAAACAATGGAAGCAACAACGGCATTTGTTGTCGCTTTGCCGACGCTGTCTGCGTCTTTGCCGCAGTAAATTCCATAATAACAGCCGCATAAAGCAATGACGCAGCCGAAAACAAAACCGTGAAACACGCCGATGAGAAAGTTCTTTAAATTTAATGCGTTTATGGAATAGTTCCAATATTCTACCGGAGACAAATCCAACAGGAAAATGCCTACGACACTGCCGCCCATAATGCCGAATAAGTCCGAAAAGACCGTTAGAAGGGGCATCGTCAGCATCAAAGCCAGCATCCTTGGCAAAAGGAGAAAATCCGTTACGGGAATCCCCATGGTTTTGAGGGCGTCCACTTCCTCATTTACCTGCATGGTGCCGATAGTTGCGGCATAGGAAGCGCCCGTTCTGCCGGCCATAATGATGCCGGTCATAACCGCCCCCATCACGCGCACCATGGCGATGGCGACCAAGGAGGCGACATAAATCTGCGCGCCGAACAGTTTAAGCTGCATGGAGCCGACAAAACCGAAAATCAGCCCGACCATAAAACTGATGACCGCCACAATCGGCAAGGCTTTATAGCCGCAGTCTTGCAAAGCAAACAAAAAGTCAACGGGACGCATGACGACGGAAGAGGTGAAAAATCGTCCGATGGATTTGAATGCCGTTCCCGTAAAAGCGGCTCCTTTTTTTAAAGCGGCATATTTGTTTAAAGTCTCTTCGCCCCAACGAGTCAAAAAGCTTTCTTTTTTTTCCTCCGTTTCCGGCGGGCGGCGTTTGACGGTTAAAGCCAGATTGAGGAGGTTTTGAATTCCTTCGGGCAAATTGTCCGTTTTCACGGGGATTTTCTTTTCTCCGGCCTTTTGCGCCAAATCATAAAGAATAACGAGCAAAGTGGAATCCCACTTTTGGATTCCTTCTCCTTTCAGAATGATTTTTTTTAAGAGCGGCGTTTCGGGGAGTTTTTGGATTTCCTCCAGCTCCTCCAGGTGTTCATAATGCAGAAAATCCCCTTGGAAAGAAATCTCCAAAAGGCCGCTTTCGGAAAGTGAATACCGTATTTGACGCGTTGCCGCCTGTTCCATTTTCATATAAGCCTGCTTTAATATCACGACTGTTTTTATCTTTTTCCCCTTCATACGATACTTTTTCTTTAAAGTAAAGTATTTTTTATATCTTTTTATAATAATGTTTTTTGTTTTTATTCTTGAGTTCTTTTTCGGACAGGTTAATATATCTCTGCAAAAAATGAAACCTAGCACTATGCATAAGGAGGGGAAAATGGTTTCCAAAGTTTATTTTGTTGACTTTAAGTCTTTGGACGCGAAAGAAAGCACTGTTTTAAAAATCAAAAAACTGTTTGACAAGGCCGGGTTTAAGTCTCTCATGAAAGAAGGGGATTTAACGGCCGTTAAGGTCCATTTCGGCGAAAGGGGCAACGACGGCTATATCAATCCCGTTTATGTGCGTCAGGTGGTTGATAAAATAAAGGAGGCGGGCGCCAAACCTTTCGTAACGGATACAAATACGCTTTACATCGGGGAAAGGCACAACGCCGTTGATCATATGACCGTCGCTTTGGAGCACGGGTTTAACTTTGCCGTTTTAAATGCGCCGACTATTATCGCGGGTGGCTTGAAAAGCGGTAGTTCTACGCCGGTGGAGGTCAATCTGAAACATTTTAAACAAACGAAAATCGCCACGGATATTGTTCAGGCCGATTCCATGATTGTCATGAGCCATGTGAAAGGGCATCCGATGGCCGGCTTCGGCGGAGCGGTAAAAAATCTGGCGATGGGATGTGCGACGGCCGAAGGGAAAAAAGACCAGCATTCTTTGCGTCCCGAGGTGGATCAGGATAAGTGCGTCGGTTGCCGCAAATGTTCAAAAGTTTGTCCCGCGGGCGCGATAAGCTATGAGACGAAAAAGGCTTTTATTGACAAGACAATTTGCATTGGCTGCGGCGAATGCGTCCATGAATGTCCGGTGGAGGCGATTTCCGTTTCCGCGGAAAAAGAAATGGAAAATTTCGTGGAACGGCTGACCGAATACGCCAAAGGCGCCGTGACGGGCAAAGAGGGCAAGGTCGGCTATATCAATTTTTTGGTGAAGATTACGCCGGATTGCGACTGTTTTCCGTATTCTGACAGAGCGATTGTGCCGGATATCGGTATTTTGGCCGGGACGGATCCCGTTGCCGTGGATAAGGCGAGCATTGATTTAATCAACGCGCAGGAAGGGTTTGAAAATTCCCGTCTGGAACATCATTGCCACGCGGGCGAGGATAAATTTACGGGCCTTCGTCCGAACAGCAAGGGGATGGTTCAACTGACTTACGGCGAAAAAATCGGCTTGGGTTCGCAGGAATATGAACTGGTGAAAATTTAGTCGTTTGAAAACAAACGTTCGGCGCTTTTTTTAGGAAAGGCCGGGTTTGTTCTCTTAAAACGCCGGAGAGGAAAGTTTTATTTTCTTCTCCGGTGTTTTTTGATACTCGGATAATATGATAGGCGGGACACCTAATTAAACAAAATGACGGAAAGAAAAAATTATTGTTAAAACTTCTCCGGAAAATATCCGAAAACGGGGCGGAAAAGCGGAAAAAACAGGACAGGAAACCAAAAAAAAGCGTTTTTTAACGAAAATGAAGCGAAAGTCACCATTGACAAAAGAATCCTCTTTTATATTAAAAAACAGATGAGGGGTATTCTTAATTTCTGAAGAAAAAAGCCTGTTTAGAAAAAGATAACAGCGGTGTCGGGCGGGAATATCTCGGATAGAAAGAAAAGTTTTTTCTTCCGAACATATCTGGAAGGCTTTTTTGTCCGGGGAAAAATAAGAAAAAAGAGTCTTTTTAATGCCGGAAAAAAATGATGGTATTCATGAATAAGAGAGGCTCTTTTTAAGGTGAAGAACGAAAAAAAACGGTGGCTTTTTCCGATGGGAGAGGGCAAAAAACAACGCAATCCGAAAAAAAACTTTTTTCCTCAGGCAGAATTGTTTTAGGGTGAAAAAACGAGTATTTATTGAGGCGAAGGGATAAATCAGTTTTACTCGTCGTCTTCGGATAAAATATTTCCCGCCGAGGTTAAAGCAAAATTGTTTATTGAATTTTGTTATTTCCGTCGGCGGGAAGAGCTTCTTTTTGAAACTTTCTTTCATTTTAATTTCTGTTTAAGAACTATTTTGCCCACTTTCCGTCAACGGTATAATCAAAACCGGTCACGACGATTTTTTCCAGTAAAATATCCTCTTCCGCTTTGGTTTTCATTAACATTTCCGCTGTTTTATGATGGACATTCAATTTGGAACGGCAAGAGGCCAGATGTCTGTCCACGGCTTCTTGGATATGATGATAAAACTGGTCCGACTCAAGGGAGGGCATTTCCTTCAATACTTGAGAGAGGATGAGATGTGCTTCGTTACTGATATGCGTGTACAAAGGTTCCCAATTGTTGCCGTTTTCCTTTTCAACGATCTTGTAAATAACGCACGGATTGATGATTCTGAATTCAATCTGCGTGTCCAATACCAAATTGAAGGGAATGATTTTACTTTTGTCAAAAAAGAAGGAATGGGAGTCTATATGAATGGCATGCTTGCGAATATCCACGACATCAAAGCTTTGCACAAACGGTATTTTCCAGCACATTCTTTCCATAAAAATCTGAATAAAAGGGATTTTCCAAAGAATATCTTCCACAAAAGCTTTTAAAATCAAATTCTTCTGCCATGCCCTTCGTTCCACGGGATAGACCTTTGTCGGCTTTCCGGCCGTTTTGCGGACAACGGCCGTTCCTTCATAACGGAAGGTCAGCGGGATAATGTGATCTATGAAATAGTCCCAGAATTTTATCAAAAGGTCGGCCAAACTTTTGGGATTCATTTTATTCTCCTTTTACCAGTTTCCCCATTTTGTCAGTCTTTAAACGCAAACACTGTATCTAATTTTTCTTCCAGTTTCAAATATAAATCGGAACCTTGCCAAGAATCGGTCATAAAAATACAGGCGATGCAAATTACCAAGCCTATAAAACCGCCGCCCCATCCGCCTATCAGGCACAAAAATCCGCCAGATAAAAGACCCGCGACAAGAGGCAACCAACCGAGCAAAAACTTAATGATAATACCGAAACAAAAATAACCAGCAATCAGCAAAATCAATGCCAAAAGGATAAAAAGAGCTTCCACAGCGACAGTCCTTTGATATTCAGGAAAATATTAAGAATTCAGGATTTTTGCTTTTTCCACCTCAAACTCTTCCTGCGTTAAAATACCTTTTTCGCGCAAAGAAGCCAGTTTTTCCAATTTTTCATAACGATCTTCTTCCGAAGAAGCGTGTCTTGCCGAGGAAGAAACGGCCGGAGCGCTTAACGCATTCAACGCTTCCTGGACTTTATTTGTAAAGTTTTTGACCGTTTTTTTCCAGACATTTTCAATTTTAAGCGTTCTGGCACCGTCCGTAATGTAAATGGAACCGAACAGAAGTCCCGTTTCACCAGAAACGGCATTAACCCGGTTGAGCGGGATAATTTCCTGCCGTAAGCCGAAAATCAGTCCTTTATCCAAGAAAATCAACCTTTTGTCCGTCAAAGTTAAAAGCCATGTGTTGCCGTCCATCATGCCGGAAGTAAAAGCCAATACCTGTTCCCCGTCTTGAAGAATTTCGGGAAGGTAGTTTAACTCCTTTTTCGTAAAGAACTGATCGTCACCGATTTCTTTGGCTATTCTGTTATATTCTTCCCGTCTTTCGGCCGGGGAAGCCGTTTTGAAATTAAAGGGCATGGGTTCTCCTTGTTACATTTGATTGTCTTTCAGGCTGAAAGGATAACAAAATTTCCCCTTTTTGTAAAACTGATTTTCAAAGGAAGAAATAAAATAAAAAAAATTGATGAAAGGGATTGATTTTTTATTTTTTTTCTTT
>CASFRQ010000122.1 GCA_949296785.1 uncultured Alphaproteobacteria bacterium | reverse complement strand
CCGAGCGGAACGGAATTCGGAAATAAACTCTGAAAGGAAACAGACTGGCGAGAAAACCATCATATCGGAATAAACGGAACTGTTACGGAAAAGTGCGGACTGAATAGAAAATTGCCGAGTCGCAAAACACCTCGGCTCCGCCAGTAACAGTCCCGTTTATCCCCGATGGGAAAGTACCGAATTGACCGGAGTAAAGCAAACCGGATGGCAGAGCATGGCTAAGCCGCCCGGCGAAAACAAAATAAATTAAGTGAAAAAGGCTTACTCCGGGTGAAAAATGGGCGACGGTCTGGCAAAGATATTTCTGGCCCAAAAAGAGTGTTGAGGTATTTTTTCTTAAAATTATTTTGGTAAACTCTTCTGGACGAATCGGGAAAAACGGGACAAATAAGCAGACTGTCTATTTCTTTTGAAGGAACAAACGGTTTTCGCGCGGGAAAAACGACGGATTTTTTACTGTCTTTTTTCTCAATCCTTGAAAAATAACGAGTCGCGAAAAGACGCCCCCTTTCCCTGTCTGAAAACAGAAAGGAGGGAGCTCGCATATTTATTCGTGTTGAAACGAAATTGCCCGAAAAGGAAACGCTGTCTGAAATCGTCCGAAAGACTCGGAAGCCGCTCCCTTTTACAAAAGACGGAGGAAAACGAAAGACCGCCGCCTTGAGACCCTACTTCGGTTTATTGTGGAGTTTTTTTCGTTGCGGAGTTTTTAAAGAAGAACGAATCCGTCAACAAAATATCCTCCTTTCTTTGAAAAAAGTTTATCCTTTTCTTAAAGGAAGTTCTTTTGTTACAAAAATGTTTATAAACGGCGAAACTTAGAACTGCAACCTTATTTTCGGGCAAAAAAACGGATATTTTCATCTGAAAATACTTATCGCCACCGTCATTTTCCGTCACTACATCCAAAAAGACGATTCGTCAGATAATGTTTCTAATAAATAAAAAGCTTATTTCTTCCGGTAAAATCACCTGCATTTTTTTGAAACTGTCAATATTGGTATTCAGCGAATCGGCGGAATTTAAGCATTTCAGGAAAACCCTATAAACGAATCGTCAAAAATAAGTACAATTTTCAGTTTTCTTTTGATTTATTGATAAAGATGTGTATGATATATACAAAAGTAGGTATTCTGCTTGAGTGTTCTTAAATCACTTTACATATTTTTTACGGAGGAGTCCGCGAGATAAGCATCCTAGGATGATGAATAAGCGGGGCTGTCCTGTACAGTTTTGAGCTCCTCCACCTTTGAATGGTTCAAGGGTGGGTTTGTTTACGGACAAATCAAAATAAGGAGACTTTTAATGTATTCTTCACATTCTAAGACTTCAGCCCCTGGGTCAATAAGGTGTAAGGGGCTTGCCTCCTGCGAAAGGGGATGGCCGGGACGATTCGCACTTCCGAAGGTACCGATTCCTTAAGGTACCCGCTGGAAAAGGCGAGTGTTCCGGTCATTTTATTTTAAAATCCGGAATTCTGTCTGACTGATTAAAGAGCAGAATTCCGATTTTAATAAAAAACAACTCGGAAATTTCCGGTTGTTTATAAAAGAAGGAAAGTCCGCCGGATAGTATTGTCATTTTTTGCGTAGTGACGAAAACGGCAATGGTGAAAAGATTTCATTATAAATATTTTCAGATGAAAATATTCGTCTTTTCGCCCGAAAGCGGGCTTTCCCGGTTTTATTTCTTGCTTTTAATAAAACTTAAAACCGCGGTGACGGCCGCCGGCGTAATACCGGGTAGGCGCAAAGCCGCCCCGATGGTCGCCGGTTTGTTTTTATTGAGGCGCTGAACCACTTCAATGGACAAGCCGCCGATTTTTTCATAGGCGATGTTGTCCGGAATGCGGATTCCCTCATCCTTTAAAAAAGAATCAATATCCGCCTGTTGCCGAGCTAGATAGCCGCTGTACCGTCCTTGAATTTCCAGTTGTTCGGCCGCTTCCGGGTCGGTGTCGGCCAGATCGGGAAAAATTTCCCGCAGTGTTTTCCAAGACACTTCCGGATAGGCCAGCATCTCCATCAAAGTTTTCCTGGCGCCGTCCCCGGCCGTCTGAAATCCCATTTTCCGCAGGGTGGAGGGCAGGTATTTTTCTTTGGTTAAAAATTCTTTTAAATGTTTGATTTCCGACTCTTTTTCCTCCAATCGTCTCAGTCTTCTCTGTGAAACGGCGCCAATTAGACCCCCCTTGCGGGTCAGACGCAAGTCGGCGTTATCCGCTCGGACGGTCAGCCGATATTCCGCGCGGGAAGTAAACAGGCGGTACGGTTCGTCCACCCCTTTTGTAATAATGTCGTCAATCATCACGCCGATATAGCTTTCCGTCCGGTCAAAGGTGATTGTTTGCCCTTTTCCTTCCGCTTTTAAGGCCGCGTTGAGGCCGGCGACAAGCCCTTGTGCCGCCGCTTCCTCATAACCGGTTGTCCCGTTAATCTGGCCCGCTAAAAATAACCCGTCAACTGTTTTTACTTCCAATGTCGGCTTTAATTGCTGCGGATGGACGAAGTCGTATTCAATCGCATAACCGGGACGCAGCATGCGTGCGTTTTCCAATCCCGGAATGGTTTTTAACATCGCTTCCTGCACATCTAAGGGTAAAGAGGTAGAAATCCCGTTCGGATAAATGGAATCCGCTTCTCTTGTTTCCGGTTCCAAGAAAATATGGTGAGACTCTCTTTGGGCAAATCGGACGATTTTATCCTCAATACTGGGACAATAGCGCGGCCCGATACTGTGAATCTGTCCGGAATACAAAGGGGCACGGTGAAGATTGGCTCGGATAATCTCATGTGTTTGCTCTGTCGTGTGCGTCAAAAAACAACTCATTTGTTCCGGATTAAAATCTCTTGTCAGAAAAGAAAAAGGACGCGGATTGTCGTCTCCTTTCTGCTCCTGCGTAACGCTCCAATCAATCGTTTCTCGGGCCAAACGGCAAGGAGTCCCCGTCTTCAGCCGCCCCATTTGCAAACCCATCTCTTTTAAACAAGGCGTCAGACCGGTGCAAACGCAATCGTTAACACGGCCGCCGACGGTTTTCTTTTCCCCCGTATGCATCAAGCCGTTTAAAAAAGTTCCCGTCGTTAAAACGACCGTTTTGGCCAAAACCTCATCGCCTTTGTCGGTTTTGACGCCTTTGACAAACGGCCGGCCTTGGCTGTCCTTTCCCCATAAAAGGCTGTCCGCGCCTGCTTCCATGATTTCCAATCCCGGGTAGGAGGCAAGGATTTCCCGCATTTTCTGTTTATAGGCTTTTTTGTCCGCTTGTGCTCTCGGTCCTTGTACCGCCGGCCCCTTGGAACAGTTCAGCATTCTGAACTGCAACCCGGTTTCATCAATAACCCTTCCCATCAAACCGTCCAGAGCGTCAATTTCCCGGACCAAAGTCCCTTTGCCCAGGCCGCCGATGGACGGATTGCAGGACATATCTCCGATAGTTTCAATCCGATGAGTGATTAAGAGAGTTTTCGCGCCGACTCTGGCCGCCGCCGCACAGGCTTCAATGCCGGCGTGTCCGCCGCCGACGACAAGAACATCATATTCTTTCATTTTTTATATCGCTTTTTTATGAATTTTTTAATTTTTCCCTTTTCTATCATTTTTTTAGACCTTTGGACAGATTTATTTTTTTGTCCTTGGAATTTTAAATGAAATACCTTTTGGAAAGATTTATTCATAGTTTTATATGTTATTTTAAAAAAAAGTTGCTTTTTTATAAATTTTAAAGTTTCTTTTAATAGATAAAATTGATAGATTAACAACTTAAAGGGAGGAAAAAGATGAAAAAAAGGAACAGAAAGATATATAAAGAAGTAAAACAAAAACTGGATGAATTGATAAACAGGGAAGAGAAAGACGCGGAAGAGATGAAAAGAAGCCTGTCATCAATGATAAGGTATGTGAAGAAAAGCCGGAAAAGTTTTCGGTGAAGAAATAAAGAGATAAAGCGTATCCTAAGGAAGAACGGTTCAAACAATAAATGGGGACGCTTTTAAGGAAGAGGAAAGACTTTTTGCGATTCTCTTAATAAGGAATCGGAAAAAGCAGACAAGAGGACGGTCTTTTGTCTTTTCCTCTTCCTTTTTTATGCTGTTCTTCTGTCTCCTTTAAAGAATTTACAAACTGCTTTATTGATAACAAAAAAACTGTTAAAAAGCCGGCAACTTTTT
>CASFRQ010000121.1 GCA_949296785.1 uncultured Alphaproteobacteria bacterium | reverse complement strand
GGAGGCAACCGCGCTGGCTTTTTTACGCATGGAATCATAAGCGACGGTTTCCTGCTTCGCCCTTTGTTCCAATTTTGAGATGTCTTTTTTTGTAGGGGAAGTATCTTGCGCTTTCTTTTTTTGTTTTGAAGGTTGTTTTGAGGATGTTTTCTTTGTCGCCGACGTGTTTTTTTTAGTCGTTTTTTGGGCAAAAGCAGAACTAGGGCCAAGCAGCCCCGGCACTTCAACCAGGCTCGCGCCCCAGAAAAAAAACATTAAAAAAAGGAGGAAAACTCTTTTCAAAACATGCCTTTCTTTTATGTTGTTTCTACCTGTTGTTCCATTTCTCCGGCTTTCCCGGTCTTTTACTTTTTCGTTTTTTTACTTGTTTTCGTTTTTATAAGCCTTTTATAAGGCGCCGCTTTTCGGAGGGTATCCGTTTTGGCGCGCTACACTTTTTTATGACTAAACCCGGTTATAAAACCTCTTAACGCGCGGCCGACGCGATTTCTCGTTTTCCCGCCGGACGCGCCAGAGGCTTCGGACAGCTTGTCCCGTTTGACTTTTCAGTCTGCGTTTTTTAACCAGCTGTTTCTTCCTTTTTCACCAAAAGGGAAGAACCTGTCATTTCCGTTGGCTTTTGGATATTCATCAAATCCAAAAGCGTCGGCGCCACATCGGCCAATCTTCCTTCTTTCAGTCCCGTGACATTTTTCGGCGGATTAACGAGAACCGCTTTCACCGGAGTAGCCGTGTGTGCCGTATACGGCGCGCCGGTGACGGGATCTTTCATCAGTTCGGCATTGCCGTGGTCCGCTGTGACAAACATGCAGCCGCCGACTTCTTTCAACGCGGCTTCCAACCGGCCGAGGCATTTATCCACCGCCTCCACGGCTTTGACGGCCGCCTCCATCACGCCGGTATGGCCAACCATATCCCCGTTGGCGTAGTTCACGATAATCGTGTCAAACTTACCACTTTTAATTGCCTCCACCAGCTTATCCGTCACTTCGTAGGCGGACATTTCCGGTTTTAAGTCATAAGTGGCGACTTTCGGGCTGGGAATAAGGATACGCTCTTCGCCTTTGAACATTTTCTCCTCACCTCCGTTGAAGAAGAAAGTCACATGGGCGTATTTTTCCGTTTCCGCGATTCGCAGCTGCGTCAAGCCATTTTCGGAAACAACTTCTCCGTAAATATGTTCCAGGGAAACAGGAGGAAACAGCGTATGCAGGAACGGGTTAAGCTCCGCCGAGTATTCGGCCATCCCGACGGCGTCGGCAAAATGAACGACTTTTTCGCGCGGCGCTTTTTCAAAGTTCGGCTCCAGCAACATCATGAGAATTTCACGCGCTCGGTCGGAACGGAAGTTCGCCATTAAAACGGCGTCTCCGTCATTCATACCCTGATAATCTCCGATAACGGCCGGTTTGACAAATTCGTCATAGACTTTTTCGGCGTAGGAAGCGTCTATTGCCTCGGAAACGGATGCGAAACGAGGCGCTTTCGCCTGCGTCAGCATATCATAGGCTAAAGTCACCCTGTCCCAACGATTGTCTCTGTCCATAGCGTAATACCTGCCGCAAAGAGTGGCGATTTTAACCAAAGGCAGCGGACGGATTTTTTCTTCAAAATCAGCCAGGAATCCTTTAGCCGAATCGGGCGGCGTATCACGTCCGTCCAAATAAGCGTGCACATAGACTTTGACGCCGTTGTCATTCAGAATCTTCGCCAAAGCCAGCATATGGTTTTGATGGGAATGAACCCCTCCCGGAGATAACAATCCCATCAGATGGCAGGCGCCCTTGCTTTCCTTCAATTTTTGAATCATAGAAACAAGAACGGGATTTTCCGCCAGTTTGCCGGTTTCTATCGCTTCGTCTATGCGAGGCAAATCTTGCATAACAATTCGGCCGGCACCCAGGTTTGTGTGCCCGACTTCGGAATTACCCATTTGTCCCTTCGGCAGGCCGACATCCAGACCGGAAGTTTGAATCATGGTTGTCGGATACTGTTCCACAAAACGATGCCAATTCGGCGTGTTACCTGTTTCTATGGCATTATTTTCTTTTTCTTTGCGGAAGCCCCAGCCGTCAAGGACGCAGAGCATAACCGGTTTCATTTTTTCCATTTTAATTCCTTTCTGTCTTTTACTTTTTCGCTTTTTTAGGAGCGTTCCCTCATCTTTCACCAATAACTTTAATATATGGAGGTTTTCTTTTTATCTCAAGACTATACTTGAATTTATTCAAAAACGGTATCTTTTTCTTTGGAATTTTTTCTTTTATTTTAAATTTTTGTAGAGAATTTTTCCTATTCTTGCTAAAGTTGACGGGTAGAAGGAAAGGCCGGCCGGATGAATACGCATTCTTCAAAAAAACTATGGGTGATTGCTTATTTGATATACATCATTACCGTTTCTTTGGTAGTGGGGATAGAATACCATGCCTCTTTGAAAAAAACATTGAGGCTGATTGATGAAAAACTGACCATCGCCATTAAAAACATTAAGTATATTTTGCCGGCCGGGTATCATGATGTGGAAGTAACACCGCAGGAATACAGGAATGTCACCCGCCGCTTGACGGAGGCCAGTTATGACACCGGCTTTAAGTTTTTTTACACGGTAGTTAAAGGCGAGGACGGCAATTTGTACGAGGCTTCTTCCAGCGAGTTTGATGCTGACGAGCATCCGCAGTATTACAGTATGTATGAAAATCCCGATCCTATGTTGGTCCGACTGCTTAAGGAAGGAAAAAAAGACGAGGTCTTTTTTCAATATAACAGGGATAGGGAGGGCGACCACAGGATTGGTTGCATTAAGGAATATTCCTTTGCGGGAAAGCCGTTTTTATCCTGCGCCGATTATGATATGAGCGTCATGCGTCGGGAATTGCGGGTTTCTTCCGTTCGTCAGCTGATTTATTATCTTTTGCTTTTGTTGTGCGTCTACCCTTTTATATGGGCGTACAGAGAAGCTTCCAAATTCCGTCAGATGCAGCTGGAACATGATGTCAGGTGTCGGACGGCCGAATTGGGGTTTGCTTTAAAGACGGCGGAAAGGGCCAGTCAGACAAAGTCAAATTTCCTTGCCTCCATGAGCCATGAGCTGCGGACGCCTTTGAACGCGATTATCGGATTTTCCTGCGCCATGAAGGACGAGGCGTTCGGCCCCATGCAAAACAAGCAATATTTGGAGTATGCCGGGCATATTCATACAAGCGGCGAACATTTGTTGACTTTGATTAACGATATTTTGGACTTATCTAAATTGGAATCAGATAAAGAGGTTTTAAAAGCTCAATGGACGGATATGTCCGCCGTTTTGAAGGAGTGTTTGGAAATTGTCGGGGGATATCCGACGGCCGGTGAAAAGAAAATAGAGGAGAAAATTTCTTATAATCTGCCACGTGTATATGTGGACGCCAGGATGATGAAGCAGGTTCTTTTAAACCTGTTGTCCAATGCGATTAAGTTTACACCGGCGGGCGGGACGATTTCGGTAGTGATGGGGTTGTCTAAAGAAGGATACTTTTTCTTTAAAGTCAAAGATACAGGCATTGGTATTCCGTCGGATAAGTTAAAACTGATTTTTGAACCGTTTACCCAAGTTGAAAATGTAATGACAAGGCATCATCAGGGAACGGGTCTGGGGTTGGCTTTGGTAAAGCAGATTATCAAGTACCATAAGGGCGAAATCAAGGTTCGCAGCGAATTGAATTCCGGAACGGAGTTTACGGTTTTTCTCCCCGTTGAGTTGATTGAGACAAAGGACGGACGTTCTTGATTCGGTTGGAAGGATGGACTTTTGGTCGAGGAGGAATGTCTTAAACAAAGGGGTAAAAGATGGATGAAGATAAAACGCTTTTTATGCGGGCGTTTCTTTTAGATAAAAGGCAGGGCGGTCAGGTTCGCTTTCTGACGGAACAGGAAGTGTCCGACTGGACGCCGAAAGACGGTTTTTTATGGATTCATTTGGATTTGGAAAAAAAAGAAACTTTTGAATGGATTTATAAACAGAGCGGTTTGGATGAATGGGAGGCCGAAACTTTTTTGGAAAAAGAAGGCTTGCATCCGAGGTGTTTTGTCCAAAAGAACGGCGTTTTTATGTCTTTGCGGGCGTTGGATTTAAAAGCGGGAGCGGCAAAAGCCGAGGAAATTTCTTTTTTTCACGCCTGGTGTGAAGAAAGCCGGCTTTTAACGGCCAGCTTGCAACCGGTTTTTGTTTTCCAGGATATTGAGAAAAAGCTTTCTTCAAAAACAGGCCCTTCTTCTATCGGAGAGTTTATTGATGAAATATGTGGGGATATTTTGGACCAGGTTGTTGCCGTTGTCTCGGATTTGGAGGACGATATTGACGGCTTGGAGGAAAACATTGTGGATGATGTTAATACGGAATATGTTTCCGGAGAATTGTCCGAGGTTCGCCGTCAACTGGCAATGCTGCGCCGTTATTTGGCGCCTCAGAGGGATGTTTTTGACATTCTGACGCGACAGACGATTTCCTGGTTGACACCGGAGGACCATTATAATTTTCAAGAAAATGCACATAGGATGGTTCGGGTAATAGAGGATATAGACAATCTTAAAGAGCGCATTATCATCAACGCGGACGAATTGGCTTCCAAATTTCGGGAAGATTCTCAGAAAAATATGTACATGCTGACGGTTGTTGCGACTTTGTTTATTCCTTTAAGTTTTGTGACAGGGCTTTTGGGAATCAATGTGGGAGGTATTCCTTTCGCCGAATCGGAATACGGTTTTCTGATTATCTGTGGTATTTTGTTTCTTTTTTGTTTGTTAATGTTGTTTATTTTCAGGAGGATTAAATGGATTTGATACAGCAAGCTTCCGTGCTGATAAAGGAGGGGAAGCTGGTCGCTTTTCCGACGGAAACGGTTTACGGACTTGGGGCGGACGCAAGAAATGACAAGGCGGTTGCTTCTATTTTTGAAGCAAAAGGCCGCCCGCAGTTTAATCCGCTTATCAGCCATGTCTCTTCTTTGGAGATGTTGGAGAGTTTTGCCTGCCTGACAGATAAGGCGATGGATTTGATAAAGGCTTTTTGGCCCGGATCTTTGACATTGGTTTTAAAGCGACGAGAGGATGTTCAGCCTGTTTCTTACCTTGTTTCCGCGGGATTGGATACGACGGCTGTCCGGATGCCGGATCATAAAATTGCTTTGGATTTGATTGAAGCTTCCGGCTGTCCCATAGCGGCACCCAGCGCAAACCCGTCCGGGACTTTAAGCCCCACCTGCGCTCAAGATGTGGAAAGGACGCTCGGCGGAAAGGTGGATATGATTTTGGATGGCGGTCCTTGCCGCGTGGGGGTGGAGTCTACCGTTCTTTTGATGACGGAGGAGATGCCCGTTTGTTTGCGTCCCGGCGGATTGGCTTTGGAGGAGATAGAGGAGAAAATCGGTCCTGTTTTGATATCCTCCGGTTCTTCTTCCGCGCCGCGTTCACCTGGTCAATTACTCAGCCATTACGCGCCTTACAGAGATTTGAGAATGAATGCCGAGGATAAAAGGGAAGGGGAGGCTTATTTGGCTTTTGGTTCTTCGGGAGGAGTTGAGGCTGATTTAAATCTCAGTCCTTCCGGCGATTTAAAAGAGGCGGCCGCCAATTTGTTCAGGATGATACGTCAACTGGACAGGGAACCTTTTACGGGTATCGCGGTAGCTCCCGTTCCTTTAAACGGACTGGGACTGGCGATTAACGATCGGTTGAAACGGGCCGCTTATCCTCGTTCATATCCCAGATAGTGAATGAAATCAGGCCGGATACTAAATAAAATATTTCCGGGGAGCGAGGAGGGGTAACAATTTTACCTGCTTATTGTTCCGATGGTTAGACCTGAAATAAAAAGTTAAAGCATTCAAAAATGATTTGATTGTTCTCATGTTTTTCGGTTTTATCTCCGGTCTTGTTTGTTCAAAAAAATGGATGATGTTTTATGAAATATGCTGATTGTATTTGTAAGGTGAAGGGATATTTTCTTAAATCGGCTAATTAAAAAAATTTGAGAAGTTAGACAAATATTAAAATAGAGAAAAGGCGTTTTTTCAATAAAATACCTGTTTTGTTTGTTCGTGAAGCGAAAAGCCTTTCTTCCGGATAAAGGCAAAAAACTCGGGTAACTGAAAAATTTTTTTCACTTATACTTTCGGTTTTTGAAAAAGGATTCTATTTTTTTGAATTTAGAAATATCTCATTTTTTACTTTTTAAATTCTGTAAAGTATCGCCGTTTTCAGGTGACTCCGTAATAATACAGATGTTTTAATCTCTTTTTTAAACAGATAAAGTTTTTGAAGAGGAGCATGGTTAACCTGTTGGGTCAAAAAGGTATTTTCTATTTAATCTTGAAAAAAAAATTTTATTTTTTTATTTGTTTTGGCCGTAAAAGTATAATTTGTCATTTTTTTATCCGCAGTATTTTTTTCTTTGAATGAATTGTTATAAAAAAAGCGGGGATTTTTCCCCGCTTTTTCCAGTTATCGGAAGATACTAGTCCGTTCCCTGTTTCGCGTCGCGAACTTTGGGCATCGGGAACGGATTTTGAGTTGTTCCGGACCCCGATTCAAAGTTCATTGATTCAGGATACTTGAACGCTGCAGGGTCAAAGACGCAATATGTTTGAGCGAACAGAGTCATTGTCTGAGGGGCAACACCTTGCGGATTCCATTGATAGGAAGTGACGCCGCTTCTTGAAATACGGTTAATCAATCCCATGGCCACATCCCAGGCAACCGTTACATTTCCGGATTCTACCGGGTTTAACAGGGTCACAAGCCAATTATCCGTCTGTCCGATCATATTGCTGTTCAGCAAATATCCGGTGTCCGTATCGCCCGTTTCTCTGATAGGTACATATTCCCCCGTGTTCGTATAGTTGTTTTTGAACGGTCGGTTGGCGTCAATCAAAGAATACGGAACCTGATTGGTTTCATCCGTCGCGTCTTCCGGATCATAAGGAAGAAGCTTTTGCTGTCCGGCAGTGGAATCGTAGTAAAGCAGAACGGATTCACCGGAAGAAGTTCTTGGATTGGTCGTTTGTCCGGTAGCGCCGATGACATTACCTTGGTCATCCGTTGTCAGATCAATTTGAAGTTCGTGCGTGTGAGACATCGGTATCATTAAGTGCGAAATTTTTGACATCTCAAACGCCGTAGGCAGCAAAGTAATCAAAGGGGCGTATCCGACCGGACATTTGCCTTCGGCTTCGGCTCCTTCCATTCCGGGAGCCGGAACGCGGCCCATGTATGGATGGGAAATACAGGAAACCGTATCACACCCTGTTAAGTCAAGAGTCCCGTCAGATTTTTCCGTATAGGAAGAATAGCTTCCCGGCGTAAAGAATTTTCCGTCGGACGAACCCTTGATGGCAAAGGGGTAGTCCGGGCATGTGTCGCTTGTGCAAGGCCAATCCCCTTGATAATAAGTGTTGGTCAGGTAGTACATGCCTTTGCTGATATAGTTTGGCAGGATTTGGCTTAACCGAGCACCGCCTCTGGAAGTCAACCGGATATCGTTCATGATGGATACATAAGCCGGATCCACTTGATAATAGGAAGTTTCAACACCCAAAGTGTCTTTTTCCAAATCCAATGTGGTTTCATTGCTGTCCGAAATATTTAACTGGTTTTCAACAGGTGTTCCCGTCACCAACCGACCGTCACGCAGGTAAATATCCCCTTCGGTGATAATCAGCTTTGCATTTTCCTGCGGATAGCTTTCAGGAAACAGTTCCGTGTTTCCGCCGACACTGTCAAAGGTCGGCGTGCCCCCGTTCTCTCCGGCCATTGTCGGGAAGCCGTCCTCGTCCAATTGTCCTTCGTTTTCTGTGTTGTAATCCAAACCTCCGATGGAAATCCTGTTTTCAGTGTACAGATTGTTTGTGTAAGTATTTTTTCTGACTTTTAAATCGTCCAGAATCTCAACAGGTTTTGAAGCGAGGATTTTGGTGTCTGTTACCTGGAACAGAGGAATACAGCTTTTACTGATGATGCCTCCTGTTTCCGTTCCATCCGGCATATTTTCTGTTTTAAGTTCGGCTTCCTGTACATTTGAAATTTTTGGTTCTTCCTGAATGTCTGTATTTAGGCCGGAACCGGCATTTACATATTCAATACAGTTCGCGTTTTCCAGTCCTGTTTCCGGCATGACGGTAAAATTACCTGCCGCGGATAAATCTCCTCCGGTGTGTAAATTCCCTCTGATAAGGGCGCTTTCGCGAATTTCCGCGTATCCTTTGACAAGAAGGTCTTTCTCGGAAGTCAGACTTTGAGCAGCCAGATCATCTCTGAAACGGGTAGCCTGGTAAACATTCAAAGGTTTTCCATCCGAATAAGGCATGATATTGTCAACATAGATGGTCATACCCTCCGCTTCATCGTCCGGAACCGTCGTCGCAAAAGTGTTGCCATCCAAAATGATTGTGTTTTCCGAGATTTTAACGCCTTCGCCTTCCTCCTGACTGGAAATGAAGTCATCTGCGATAACCGTTTTCGCCGTTGCGGTGTCTATGTCGTCAATGTTATATCCGCTGGCGTCCAAATCAGATGTCAAACGGCTTAAAGCGTTTTTCCCCGTCGTGTCATAGGCTGCCAAAGCGATGACAGTATTGTCGGATACGGAAGAAGAAGGCAGAGGTAAATTCCAAGACCCCAAGGTCCCGTAAGCCTGGGAGGATTCATTGTCTCCGGCTTTTGTCGCAACAATACCGCCGTCCGCTCCGATAAGGGAAGCGATTCTGGCAGCTCTTCTTTGCGTATCCATGGATTCATTTGAAATAACCATTCCGGAAACAACCGGACGGTAATAAACTGTCTCCATTCCGGTCTCTGAGTCTTTTTTTACGCCGGCCGGAACCGTATAGCCCAAGAAAGCGATATCGTAAAGTTTGTCCGATCCGGAACCAAAATCATCCGCGGTCAGTCCCGGCGGCATAGTCGCCAACAGAGCGTTTTTCAACTTGTCATCCGAAGCCAGTTCCGAAAACATCAGTTTTTTCGGATCTTTGTTTGTAATGCTTTCAGCACCGGCCGGCACATCTTTCGTCTGTTCATCCATGATGCCCAACTTGACTTTAATTCCGACTTCGTTACTTTGAATAAAAGCATTGACACCGTCACGGATGCTGCGCATCTGAGCCGCTTTGGAAACATCGTCCACTTCGTTGTTTCGGTCCGATATTTGTTTGTAAAGAAGAGGGGAAATCATCGTCATCAGCCCGAGGACGGCAATCGCCTCCAGCATCAGAGCGCCTTTTTGTTCGGTATGGTCTTTTCTTTTAAACATTTTCTTTCTCCTTTAATCGCAAATGGCCGAACTGATTGGGACATAAGGCCGGCGTCTTCTTCCGGTTGTTGGGTCGGTTACTTCTTCGGCATCCGGGTTGAACGCCCTGAAAAGGGGCGTAATGCAGGCAACATAGTGTTGGTTGATATCTCCCGATTCTATGGAAGTACAGTCTTGCTTCTGCGGATCACAGGGGGTAGCTTCTTTTAGAAATCTTGTGAAACGGCAGGGCAGGGTTATTTGCTCTCCCAAAGGGGTACGCAGGGCGTAATGGGTTCCGTCCTGGTATTTTGTGAGTTCGTTTGTCTGAATGTCTTCAACTAGGACGATTTCCCCGCATTCGGGCGAACGGCCCGCCATTTCCAGCATGGCTTTTATCCAAAGGTTATAATATTCGGGGCGGGATTGCCAGAAAGAGGGAACGGCGCCGTAAGTAATTAAAAAATCGGAAGTGCTGTCCGTCTGTCCTTCGGCATATTCTACTTGACAAGTTGGCTGGTTTTCATCATCACGGGCTTCTTCTCCTGTAGCGTTTGCTATACACATGACTATTGAAGCGAAACCGTCGTCCGCCGTCAAAGGTTCCGTTGAATAATCCTTATTGAACAGGTCGTCGTTAAAACCGATCGGGACGGTTTCCTTAATGGCCTCCAATGTGATAAAACCGACGCGCCCGGCGTTGTAGTTTAAATCTTTCAGTCTGAAAAGGGTGTTGGCGTCTCTTAAGGGTTGTTGTTCTACTTCTCTTCCGGCCATCAGCTGAGCATAAATACTCCTGTCGCGACATTTTGTCTGCGGCAGGATTTCTGCTACTTTTTCCCGGCAAAGAACACCGTCTTCCCCTCTTCCGGCGTAGGCGCGGCAAGTCCATGTACAGGAAGTTTCGTCATTTATCGTAGAACAGGAACACGAATCGGGTTTGTCGTCATTGTCGGCAACGCTGGTACAGTACCTGTCCAAACAGTTAACCGTTGTTGTAAAAAGAGGCTTTTGATCTCTGGAAAAGAATGTCCTGGCGGCTTCATGCTGAGCAATGAAGCTGGCAACAGCGGCTTTCGCCCTCTCCAGATTATCAATCATCAAAGAGTCCGTCCTTGGGTTGAGGGCGTAAATCAGAGCGGTAATCGTGATTGTCAGCATAAATACCCAGTAAAACATGTCTGTTCCTTCAATCCTTTGTTTATACGCCAAAAGTGACGCAATCGTATCCTTCTTTCTTTCAGGATACAAGGATTTTTCCCCGATTCAAGAAAAAAATACTATATATTAAGTCATAAAATGAGGTTTTGCGCGGTTTTGAGGAGAAAATATAACTTTCGGGATATTTTTTAACTTATTGATTCTAAAGGAAATTTATTTTTGTTTTTTGGAAAAAAGTTATCTTTTTATTTACGAGCTTGAGGAAAAAGAGAAATTTTTTCTTTTTTTGAAGGGCGAATCGGAAAAAAAATTTCTTTTTTCGCTTCAGTGAGGTATACTTATTTTAAATAAAAGAAAGGATAAGCATGCTGAATGTCGTTATTGCCAAACCGACGAAAAACTGTAACGCCGGCTGTTCTTACTGCGGAGCGGCTTTATCGGCGCAAGGGCGTTGGTCTTTTGAGGATTTTAAACTGTATTTTGACAAATTGGAGCCTTACCTGGCGCCGGATGCCCTGTGGTTGTGGCACGGGGGAGAACCTTTACTGATGGGGCCGGCTTTTTATGAAAAGACTTATGATTACATGAAAGCAAAGCATCCCGGGTTGCAATTTGCGATACAAACAAATATTTTGGACTACAGTACCTCTAAGTGGAAAGACACTTTGATGAAAATGACGGGAGGGTTGGTATCCACCAGTTTTGACCCGGATATGAAGGGAAGGTTGTATAAAGGTTCTTCTGCCGCTTATACGGAATTGTTTTTGGACAAGCTTTTGAATATGCGCGCGGACGGGTTTCAATTGTTTATCATCGGAACTTATGATGACGAGATGTACGAAAAAAAACTGCATCTTCGGATGATGGAATTTTGCCTTGCCATGGGAAAAGGCGCGCCGTCTTTGCGGTTTAATTACCGATATCCGGCGGGACGGGCGTTGGGGCAGGGCGTGATGCTGTCACCGGAAAATTTTGCCTCTTTGCTGATTGAAACCTATGATTTATGGCGAGAGGCTCAGCCGGATTTCAGGATTTTTCCCCAAGTTCAGATGATGCAACTTTTGCAAAGCAACGACACGCGCGTTAACCAGTGCCCCTGGACGCGTCAGTGCACGGGGAAGTTTTTCGGGTTGGAGGCGGACGGCAGCATTTTTAATTGCTGTACTTTTTCGGATACAAACGATGACGATTACCGGTTTGGTAATTTAAGAACACACACGGTACCGGAGTTATTGAACTCTCTGGCGGCCAGAAGGTTGAAAAGAAGGCGGGTTATAATTGACAAGGAGTGTCTGGCTTGCGAGTTTCATCATTTATGCCACGGCGGGTGCGCGCGGGATACGATTTTGTACGGCAAAGGGCTGTATGAAAAGACATTTTACTGCGAAAGTTGGAAGAAGGTTTTTAAATATATTAAAGACAGCATGGAGGCGGATGCCGTCCGAACGGGCGATTTACCGGAGGCAGAGGCTTTTTCTCAAAAGGAGGTGGAAACATGGTCGGCGTATATTTAAAACCGACGAATTTCTGCTCTGTCGGGTGCGAGCATTGCTATCTGGATAAGGCGCTGAAAGCGGATAAAACGGTAATGAGCCGGGAAACGCTCCGTCAAACGGCGCGATTTATCAGGGAATATGCCGATTCTTTTGTGTGGAAAGAACCTGTTCAGATTATTTTTCACGGAGGGGAGCCGTTGATGATGTCCGGCTCTTGGCTTGAAGGAGCGTGCGAGGTTTTGGAGGAAGAACTGCCGGATTGCCGCTTTGCGATTCAGACTTCTTTGATGCCGTTAAAAGAGGAGCATATTCCTTTTTTGAAAAAAAGAGTACCGTATGCCATAGGTTCCAGTTTGGATTGGACTTTCCGGACGGTGAAAGGGTCGGCATCGGCGTACAGGGACGCTTATATGAAACGGGTAGAGCTTTTGCGTAAGCATGGGTTGCAGACAGCAGTGACTTTGGTTGCCGCCAAGGAAGATTTGCCGCACGCGAAGGAAATTGTTCGCTGGTTTTTTGAACATAGTCTGACAACCGTCCAGTTTGAACGGTTTATTGATGTGTCCAATTCGTCTCCGCATCTGCCTTCTAACCGGGAGCATTCCGTTTTTTTGACGGAGGTTTTTCGGGAAGTGATGCGCTTGTTTGAGAAAAAAGGGGACTTTATGAATGTCCGGATTTTTCGTGATGTCTTGTCCGGCGTTTTGGAAGGGCGTCCGTGCGGCACATATGGCGGTTCGTGCCAGTCTCGTTTGATTACCGTGGAACCGGACGGGAAAGTTCGTTTATGCCCGAACAGAGCCTCTTACGACCCGCCGTGCGGAAGTGTGCAAGAGGGCTTTGAGGCTTTCAAAAATTCCAGAGAACGTCTTCACTGGATTTTACGCCAGCATTTGCAAAATGAATCGGAAGCTTGTTTTAAGTGTCCTTACGCCTCTTGGTGCAAAGGAGCATGCCCGATTGCGCCGGCGAAGGTATCCGACGCAGAGGATGAGGATTGCGGCGGGCATAAGGTATTTATTGATTTTGTATCGGATTTTGCTCGGAAAAAGCCAAAAACAGCCGCCGAATATCTGCAAGCCTGCTTGACGGGAAGAAGACTGCCCCAGCATTGCTGAAAAGCATAAGAATAAAATCCAAGTCATTTTTGAATATTTTTCTGGGATACGGGCTGTCTTTCAAATGACGGTAAAACAGAGGCACCGCATCTTGGGACAGTTTTCCTTGCGGCAGTAGTATATCGGAAAAAATCAAAGAGATTATAAAACGATAACAACCAAAACAGTTTAAAGATTTCCGAAGAAAGTAAAAGAATGTCTCCCTCTCTGTTTTTTTTGAGTGCGGGGCAACGGATGTTTCTTCTGGAAAAATCAATTTTTGGCATCCTTTTTATTTTAATATAAAGTGAGAAACCGAGGTTTAAGATAAAAAGAGGAGATAGTCAGGAAAGCAGGTTGATGAAAAAGAAACTTGGCCTGTTCTATTTTTTATATGTACGGAAAGATGGGAAGTGGTTCCCGGCAGTCCCAGAACGACGGGCAAGGGTCTTTATTTCAGGAAGGTCCAATCAGTAAGAAGGGATGTCCTCTTTTTCAATCCGGCCGAAAAGAGGTTTTCAGAAGTTGCTGATAAAGTATGGAGGACCGAAGTGTTTCGGACTTCGGAAAATAATTTGAGAATTCTTTACAGCGGTTAGATGTTTTGTTGAGAGGGAAAATATGCTGTTTTTTCTTTTTTCGGAGGGTGACGGTAATTTTACCAACAGTGAAGACTTTTTTTCTTTTTTTGTGTTTTTGTTTTATGGGGTTTGTGAGCGGTCGCCGGGAGGAATATTTGTAAAAATATATTGACAAAATAT
>CASFRQ010000120.1 GCA_949296785.1 uncultured Alphaproteobacteria bacterium | reverse complement strand
ATATCAAAAACTCCATAAAAGAGGGGACGTGGCAGCCGTCTACCTATCCCAAGGCGATTGGTCAAACTGTGAACGACCCATCCCAATCAACCTTACCAATTAAATATATGCCAAAATTAAAAGAAGATGTCAATAATAATAAAGCGTGTCCTTTCGGTCTTGAGAAAGGGCTTGTCAGGTCTCCTTCTCATCTACGCAAAGAGGCAATTTCTATTTCGCTTTCTTTGGCAAAAGGACACTTTTAATTCCTTTAGTTCAAAAATAAGGCGGCTTTCAATGCAAAACCTTTGTTTTTGGTACACGGAAGGTGATTATAATGCTTTTCATCCTTCCGAATAAAGGAAATTTTATTATAAAAGTATATCAAATAAAGTCAATAAATTACAAACGGTCAGGATATATCCTTAAAGGCGTATATTCAAAACAGCTGCGAATAAAGTTTATGACTTTCAAAAATCAATCATAAGGTGTTGACTTTTTCAGTTAAGCGGATAGATTAAAGAAACTGAAATTTTAATAACGGAAATTTTAATATGGTGAGTGCTGAAAAAATAAAGCAGAGTATTCAAACGGTTTTTAAAACAATAAAGCCGTTTAAGTGGTATATGCTTTTTTATCTTTTATATTTTATCTTATGTTTGAACGAATATTTTAATCCCCCGGCGGCGGACGATCCTATTTGGAATTCTCAGGCTATGGGAGGGGAGTGGAATTATATAAATCAAGAAGTATATATAAACAGTTTTAGATTAAGCTTGGTTATTGATATTTTGATTTTCTTTTTGGCGACAAGCAATATGAAAAATCATCCGCTTATTGCAAAAATTTTATTTTTACTGCCTTTTATCAATCTGTTGTTAGGCATTATTTCCTCGGTCATATTTTAATAAGTCAAAAGTTGTCTCGTTTTATTAGGAGGTATACTAAGAAAATTTAATAAGAAACTAAACTAATGAATAGTTAAGAGGGCCTTGTTTTTTCTTAAAAAAAGAAATACCTTGAAAAGAAGGGGCAAGTATAAAGGGGGAAATAAAAATGTTTGAAAAGCTGTATGAAGTCTTTGAAACAATGGTATTTAAGATTTTTTAAGAAAGTAAAATTTAAAATCACCTTGCTTTTGTTGACAAGTTTATTCATTTTTGATATCCGTATAGTTGGGCCATTGGGAGAGGGATCTATCCTCAATGCTTTCTTTGAGCCGGCTATGGTAGGTAGATTGCTATAGTTCGCCTTAATCGTTTTTGCCGCATATTTATCAAATATCGGAAACTTATTATATAGTATCTTTTTCCTTCTGTTTGGCAAAGCAGTAAATAAATTTTCATATTTTTTCATTTTTTTATTTCTTTTAAAAGAAAAGTCATTTAATCTCTTTTTTATGGGTTTGAAAATAAAAAAGGAGAGGGAAATGGCGGAAGACGAAAGCCTTGAAATAACCCGCAAAGCGGTCAAAAAATGGAAGGATAAGCGCGGCTCGCTTATTATGGCGTTGCACGAAATTCAAGGGATGTACGGTTATATCCCTTGGGAACATGCCAAGGTCGTGGCCGAGGAAATGGGCGTGGCTTTGGCCAGGATTTATGAGGTTCTGACTTTTTATAATTTCTTTAAACTGGAATCCCCGGGTAAGTATATTATTTCCCTCTGTGACGGGACGGCATGCCATATCAAGGGGTCTTCTTCCGTGTTACAGGCTTTTTCCGATGCTTTAAAAATTAAAGCGGGCGAAACGACGCCGGATAAGCTGTTCCATCTTCAGGTGGTACGGTGTCTGGGGTGCTGCGGTTTGGCGCCGGTGGTGGTTGTTAACGGAAAAACCTACGGCCGGGTGTCTCCCGCGGATGTGCCGGCCATTATCCAGGAATGGCGAGAGAAGGAAGCTGGCGTACAGGAGTCAAAAGATAATCAGAAACAAACAGAACAAGGAGCGGCGTGATGGTTGAAAATTCCGATGAATTGAATGAAAAACTGAAAAAAGTTTATGAACAGCAACGCCAAAACCTTGTAAAAATGAAAGAAGAGTTTTTGCAGAAAAAAGACTCTTACGAGGCGGCAATTTACACCTGCAACAGCACGGGGTGCAACTCCGGCGGTGCCGGGAATGTGATTGACGCTTTCCGTCACTCTTTGGAAATTTACGGTTTACAGGACAGAGTCAGGATGGTTTCCACCGGCTGTATGGGATTATGTGCGAACGGCCCCTTGGCGCGGATTGAAATCAAAGGGCAGAAACCGTTTCTTTATAAGCATGTGGATGATATGCTCGCCCGTCTGATTGTGGCGGAGCATCTGGTGCCGGCCTTGATGCTGAAAAAAGGGGAAACTTTTGAGGTCAACAGCTTTTTGAAGGAAAAAGAGCTTTCTTTGGAACTGCCGTTCTTTACGAAACAGAGAAAAGTCGTTCTGGAATCTCTAGGGCATTCCGATCCGGAAGATTTCGGAGAATACCTGGCCAACGGCGGGTATCAGGCTTTCTTAAAAGTCATTGATACCATGACCCCGGAACAGGTGCGCAAAGTCATTGCCGACAGCGGGCTGCGCGGGCGCGGCGGCGGCGGTTTCCCGACGGCGAAGAAGTGGGAGTTGTTGGCTGCTTCCGCGCCGGTGGACGGGGAAAAATTCATTATCTGCAACGGGGACGAAGGCGATCCGGGCGCTTACATGGATGCTTGTATTTTAGGCGGCGGTTCCCACGCTGTTTTGGAAGGGATGATGATAGCCGCTTACGCCACGGGGGCGACGCACGGCTGGTTCTATGTCCGTGCGGAATATCCTTTGGCGATTCAAAGAGTGGAACTGGCGTTGAAACAGGCGAAAAAATACGGCCTTCTGGGCAAGAATATTTTAGGCAGCGGCTTTTCCTTCATGGCGGATTTGCGTTACGGCGCCGGCGCTTTTGTTTGCGGCGAGGAAACCGCTTTGATGGAATCTTTGGAAGGCAAACGCGGCACGCCGCATCCCCGTCCGCCCTATCCGACGGAAAAGGGGCTGTTCGGAAAGCCGTCCGCCATTAACAATGTGGAAACCTTGGCCAATGTGCCGGTCATTATTCGCAAGGGGGCGGCTTTCTTTAATTCCGTCGGAACGGAAACCAGTAAAGGGACGAAGGTTTTCGCTTTAACGGGAAAAGTCAAACACAGCGGTTTGGTGGAAGTGCCGATGGGAACGACGGTGGAGGAAATCGTCAACGAAATCGGCGGCGGCACCAGTTCCGGCAAACCGTTTAAAGCGGTGCAGACCGGCGGCCCGTCCGGCGGCGTGATTCCGTCTCAGATGCTGCATATGCCGATTTGTTATGAGGAATTGAAGAAAATCGGCTCCATGATGGGGTCCGGAGGTATGATTGTGATGGACCAGGATGACAGTATGGTGGAAATCGCGAAGTTCTACTTATCCTTCACGGTGGATGAATCCTGCGGTAAATGCGCGCCGTGCCGTATCGGCGGCTACCAGATGTTACAGTTGATGAATAAAATCGCCGCGGGCAAAGGTAATCAGGAGGATGTAGACGAATTGGTGGAAATCGGCGAAGTGATGAAGAAAGCTTCCCTCTGCGCTTTGGGGCAGACGGCGCCTAATCCGGTGTTGTCCACGCTGCGCTTTTTCAGAGAGGAGTATGAAGCTCTTTTGAATAAAATTCCGGAAGAGGAAAGCAAAAAAGACGACTTGCCGCTTGTTTCTCCGCCCAGGAGGGAATGCCTTCCTACAGGATGTCAAGACTGTTCAGCATGCAAAACCGGAAAGTAAAGAGGTGAAAAATGGTAAAGTTAAAAATAGATCATATTGATGTGGAAGTGGAAGCCGGCACCTCTATTCTGGATGCCGCGAAAAAAGTTCAGGTGGACATTCCGACCCTTTGCTATCATCCGGATTTGGAACCGACGGCGGCTTGCGGCCTGTGCATCGTGAAGGTGAACGGCCGGATGGTACGTTCCTGCTGCACGCCCGTGGCGGAAGGGATGGAGGTTTTAACGCGCGACCCGGAAATCGTTAATGAAAGAAGAACGGTATTGAAACTGATTCTAAGCCGACATCCGAACGAATGTCTGACTTGTTTAAAGAATGAAAATTGCGAGTTGCGTAAGAAAGCCTCTGATTTCGGATTCCGTCAAGATAACTTTAAGAAAATCGCCCTTTCTCACGATGAGGCGCCGTTGGATACCTCCACGAGGACTATTGTCCTGGACCCCAGGAAGTGTATTTTATGTGGCCGCTGCGTCCAAGTGTGCCAGAATGTGCAGGATGTGTGGGCTTTGTGTTTCTTAAACAGGGGAATGAAAAATCATATCGCCGTGGCGGGGAATATTCCTTTGGACGAATCTCCATGCATTAAATGTGGGCAATGTGTGGCGCACTGTCCGACGGGAGCTTTGACGGAATATGATGACACGGGGCGGGTGTGGCGCGCTTTGATGGACCCCGACAAATACTGTGTCGTGCAAATTGCGCCGGCTGTCCGCGTGGCTATCGGTGAAGCTTTCGGCAAAAAGCCCGGGGAATTGGGAACGAAAAAGTTGTATTCTGCTTTGCGCCGGTTGGGCTTTAAGGCCGTTTTTGATACCAACTTCGGGGCCGATGTCACGATTATGGAGGAAGGCAGCGAACTGGTTCAGCGCCTGAAAGAAGGCAAAGGCAAGTTGCCGATGATTACCAGCTGCTGTCCGGCTTGGGTGGATTATATGCAAAAATACTATCCGGACATGATAGAGCATTTTTCAACCTGCAAATCGCCGCACGAGATTGTCGGGGTTTTGACAAAGACCTACTATGCTGAAAAAATGGGTATCAATCCCGAAAAAATCATGGTGGTTTCCGTGATGCCGTGTACGGCGAAAAAGTATGAAATCCGTCGCAACGAAACCATGTTTTCCAGTGGATGGCAGGATGTGGATGTCTCTTTAACCACCAGAGAAATTTCTCGGATGATTAAACAGGCCGGTATTGAGTTTGATAAGTTGGCGGATGAAGAGGCGGACTCTCCTTTAGGTGATTACAGCGGTGCGGGAACGATTTTCGGCTATTCCGGCGGTGTGATGGAGGCTGCGCTCAGAACCGCTCATTACCTCATCACCGGGCAGGAGATGAAAGATCTGGATATTCTGCCTATTCGCGGTATAGACAAAGGAATTAAGGAGATGCAAATTGATTTGGCGGGGAAAACTTTAAAAGTGGCCGTGGCGCACGGCACCGGCAATGTCAACAAACTATTAACCGTTGTTCGTGAAGCGATGGAAAAAGGGGAAGAGCCGCCTTATCATTTTATTGAAGTGATGGCGTGTCCCGGCGGATGCGTCGGGGGAGGGGGACAGCCTGTCGGCGTGACGGACGAGGTTCGCCGTTTGAGGACGCAAGGATTGGTAGAAGATGACCATCGTTCCGAACAAAGGGAATCTCATCTTAATCCGGATGTTCAAAAATTGTATGACGAGTTTTTGGAAAAGCCTTTAAGTGAAAAGGCGCACCATTACCTGCATACGATTTACAACGCCGTTCCGGTGTACAAAAGGTAAGAGGCAGTTTTTTTTAAGGGGCAGTCTTCCGATTGCCCCTTGTTTTTATGGTTTGGGCGGATAGTACTTCCGGCACAAGCAAGCAGAGCAAGCGTCCTGCTCTCTTCCATACAGAAAAGAAGGCGGGAAACAAAGTCATATAGGGAACAGGTATATATAGAAAAAAGCCCTTGTGTCCCCTTTGAAAGAAATTCTTTAACGCGGGCATATATAGAAGCATGATAAAGATAATAGTCCTCTTCCGATATCAGTTTTGCCAAAGATGAACGAAAGCAGTATTGCTATGCCTCAGGGAACCCCATACGGCACGAGGCATGAAGAAGGCGTCTTGCCTTCCGTATCTTAAAAAAATCATTTCGGCACGGAAAGTTTGAGCGGGTGGATATTTTGCCAGAGTTGCGGGTATCATAAAGCAACGATACGGCTTATTGAACATCAAGGGCGTAAGGATATGGCAGGCCTGGCCTGAACTAAAATAATACCATCCCTGAACCTAAGGCGTTTTATTTGAACATAACCCTACCCGCGAAAAAGGCGCAGATAATCGGCACAACCGTTGAGTTTACAACGCTTTGGAATTACGGGAATGAGGCCAGAATAAGCGAATACCTT
>CASFRQ010000119.1 GCA_949296785.1 uncultured Alphaproteobacteria bacterium | reverse complement strand
GACCGAACGGGTCGGGCAAAAGCACTTTGTCAAATGTGATTGCCGGTAATCCTCTTTATGAGGTGACGGATGGTTCTATTTTATTTAAAGGAAAAAACCTTTTGGACATGACGCCGGACGAACGGGCGAACGAAGGGATTTTTATGGCTTTTCAGATGCCGGTGGAAATTGAAGGGGTCTCCTACGCTTCCTTTTTGAAACAGGCGCTGGCGGCTAAAATGGAATACCTGGGGCAACCGGCCTTGGACGCGGTGCATTTTTTGAAAAGGCTGAAAGTGCGGGCGCAGGCTTTGGGCGTGCCGGACGATTTGTTGAAAAGGTTTGTCAATGTCGGCTTTTCCGGCGGTGAAAAAAAGAGGATGGAAACTTTGCAGATGGCTGTTTTGGAGCCGGACTTCTGTATTTTGGACGAGCTGGATTCGGGACTGGACATTGATTCTTTGCGCATCGTGGCGCAGGGTGTTAATATTATGAAACAGGAAGCAAATCGCTCTTTCCTCCTCATCACGCATTATCAAAAGCTGTTGGAATACATTGTGCCCGATTATGTTCACATTGTGGCGGACGGGCATGTGTTGAAAACCGGCAGCAAAGAGCTGGCTTTGGAAGTGGAAAAGACGGGATACGCCGCCTATATCCGCGGGGAAAAGGAGCATCGGCCGCAAGAGCAGGCGTAAGCCCGTGTTTTATCGGCTTTGAAAGAGTCGGATTCGGAAAAAAATGATGGAAAACGAAGTAATAGATATAAAGGAGCCCGTTAAAGAGCTGATTGTCCCCGCGGGAAAAACCGTCCGGCAAAAGGCGGTAGGATTTTCCGGGCCTTTGCGCGTCCGGGTGGCGGCGAACGGTCGGTATGAGGCGGCGTTCTTCCAAACGGGACAGGCGTGCGACATAACTGTGGAATTGGCGGAGGAAGGGGCCTCATGCGATATAAAGGCGCTTTATCTTGTCCGGTTAAAGCAGGAAAATATTTTGAATATCAAAGTGATGCATCTGGTGCCGTCCACCTTTTCCGCACAATTGATTCGCGGCGTTTTGGCGGACAAAGGGCAGGGCGTGTTTGACGGTCTTATCCGCATGGAGCCGGGTGCGCAGAAAAGCGAAGGGGCGCAGTCGCATAAAGCGTTGCTTTTATCGGACAAGGCGCGTGTGCGCGGCCAGCCGGAACTGGAAATTTTCGCGGACGATGTCAAGTGTTCGCACGGCAACGCCGTCGGGGCTTTAAATCCGGAGCAACTTTTTTATCTGCAGACAAGAGGGTTAAACGAAGCTGAAGCCAGGAGGCTCTTAATCCGCGCTTTTGCGGCGCAGGCGGCGCCCGAGGAGTGGGGAGCGTACATAGACGAATGGTTAACCGAGACCGAAATCGGCGCCGGCAACGGTTAAAGATAAGGGTAAAATCTGCGATAGTGACGGCTAAAGAGGAGAGGTCAAAGTAAAATTGGTGCCGGCAATGATTGAGACGGAGGAGAAAAATCGGTGTCGGCAAGGGTTGACGCAGGGGAAAAAAGCAAAAATCGGGACCGGTGCGAGTTGAAAGAAACAGAGGGCGACAAAAAATCAACGCCGATGATGGTTGAAACTGAGGGTAAAACAACGGTTGTTTCAGCGGGCGGGACGGCGGATGAATCGGCGAAAGGTCCGGCCGTAAAAAGATAAGGTAAAATGGTGGCGGTTGATTTTTAGCGGTTTTGGATGATTTTTTCGGTTGAAACGAAATCATGGCGAATTTAAAAAGAGGCCGAACAAGGATAAAAACGATTTTTAATAAAGGGTTTTAAGGCGGAAAAGGAATAATAAAATGAATAAAGAGGATTTTCCGATTTTTAAGGAAAAAATCAGGGGCAAGAGGCTGACTTATCTGGACAGCGCCGCTTCCGCTCAGAAACCTTTGTGCGTTATTCAGGCGATGAGCGATTTTATGTTGCGCGACTATGCCAATGTTCATCGCGGCATTTACCTTTTGTCCGAAAAGGCGACGCAACATTTTGAACAGGCCAGAAAAACGGTTGCCGATTTTATTCGGGCGGACGAAGGGGAAATTGTTTTTACGCGCAGCGCGACGGAGTCTGTCAATCTGGTGGCTTCCTCTTTCGGAGAAAGCTTTAAAGAAGGGGACGAAATTATTGTTTCCGTTGCGGAGCATCATTCCAATTTTGTAACTTGGCAACAGTTGGCGGCGAAGAAAAACCTTGTCCTGCGCGTGGTGGATATCACGGACGAGGGAGCTCTGCGTTTTGACCAGTTGGAGGCTTTTTTAAATAATAAAACAAAGCTTGTCGCTTTGACGCAAATGAGCAATCTGACCGGGTCGCGCTTTGACATTAAAAAAGCGGCGGCGTTGGCGCATCAGGCGGGGGCAAAGCTGTTGGCCGACGGTTGCCAGGGGGTTGTTCACGCTCCTCAGGACATGAAGGAACTGGACTGCGATTTTTATGCTTTTTCGGCGCATAAGCTGTATGGGCCGACGGGGTTGGGCGTTTTATACGGCAAGAGAGAAATTTTGGAACAAATGCCGCCTTATCAGTATGGCGGAGATATGGTAAAATCCGTCACCATTGAAAAAACGGCGTTTGCGGACCCTCCCGCCCGTTTTGAGGCGGGCACTCCCGCCATTGTCCAGACGGTCGGTCTGCAAAAAGCGGTGGAGTATGTGTCTCGCCTGTCCATGAAAAGAATTGAGGCCTATGAGGGAGAGTTGACTGCTTATATGAAAGAAGGGTTGGACAGTTTGCCTTTTGTCCGCCAGCTGGGGACGCAGAAGGAAAAAGGCGGGGTTTTCAGCTTTGTCGTTGACGGTGTTCATCCGCAGGATATCGCCATGGTTTTGGACCAGGAAGGGGTGTGCGTTCGCGCCGGGCATCATTGCGCGCAGCCTTTGTCCGAACGATTGGGGGTGTCTTCTTCCGTGCGGGCGTCGCTTGGGTTGTATAACGACAAAGAGGATGTGGAGGCTTTTATCGCCGCTCTTGAAAAAGCCGTTTCCTTTTTTAAAAAAGGTAAAATCGGTTAGGATGTCAGGTTGAAAAGGGAGAGAAAAATGTTGATGCAGCCGCCTTATCCGAAAAATGAGGATGAAACGAGGAAAAAAGAACAGTCATCGCTTGTTTCTTCCGGCGTCGTTACTTCGGCGGAAAAAGACGAAAAAGAATCTTCTATGCGGGATATGAGGGAAGAGGCGCGCGCATCCGAAGAGGCGTTAAAGATACAAGGACAAAGCGCGTCCGCTTCTCCTGTATCAAAAGAGACGGGAAAAAAAGCGCCTGAAGAAGCGGTTCCGTTCCTTTCGGGGCAAGAGGACGCTTCGTTTTTTGATTTGTCGGATATGCCCGTTTATTCGGCGAAGGAAAAGGGGTCGTTTGTGCCAGGGGACGGACAGGTGCCGGTAACGCAGGCGGAGCTGATTGCCGCTTTAAAAGAGGTTAATGACCCGGAGTTGATGCTGAATATTTATGACTTGGGGCTGGTGTATAAAGCGGACATTTCGGATGAAGGGGATGTGTTGATTGAAATGACTTTAACCTCTCCTTTGTGTCCGATGGCGGATATGATGCCTCAAATGGTCGCGCAGAGGGTGGCTTTGCTGGACGGGGTGCGGGAAGTTTCCGTTTTTCTGGTATGGGAACCCGTTTGGACGATGGACAGGATGAGCGAGGATTATAAGCTGATGCTGAACCTTTTTTGATTTTCGGTAAAACGGGCCGGCGAGAAGGAAAATCGGCTGTTCTGTTTTTAACGAAACAAGCGGGGATTGGTTCGGAAAATGGCGGTGTGATTTATTCGGCAAAGGGAAAACATTGCCCGTCAAATGGAAAAACGAGCGGGTGTTTTGCTCTCTTTGGTAAAAAGAAAGAGGAAAAAGGCTTTAAAGGGAAGAAATTTTTTGGAAGAGGACAGTTTTGGTTTGCAACTTTTCTTTTTACATGTATATTTAGTTAAATCATTTTAAAGGAGAATAAGGAGTTTAAAGATGTTTATAAATTCTGCTTTGGCTCAGGCAGCGACTGAAACGGTGTCGGCCGTTTCTGCCGGGGCGCCGGGGGTTGTTTCTTCGGCTGCCGCGATGGGCGGCATGTCGGACGGGATGAGGCTGTTTGTCCAGTTTGCCCTGATTATCGTGATTTTCTATTTCCTTTTGTTGCGTCCGCAGCAAAAAAGGATGAAGGCGCACGCTCAGATGCTGGCCGGTATTGAAAAGGGCAGCAAAGTTATTGTTGGTGGTCTGGTTGGCAAAGTGGTGAAGGTTGAGAATGAAAATGAACTGGTTGTGGAGCTTGCCAAGGATGTGCAGGTAAAAGTCTTGCGGGCGTATGTTTCACAGGTTCTTGATGAGGAAGACGGCCGGCAAAGCGTGACGGCCGGCAAAGCGGATAATAAATAAGGAAGGGTTTCAATGTTTGGATATTCAAAATTAAAGGCATGGACCGTTATCGTTGTTTCGGTATTCGGCCTGTTGTTTTCCTTGCCGAATTTTCTGCCGGAGTCTGTTTATAAGCAGGTACCGGAAGGAATTCGGAAAGTGTGGCATCCCGTAACGCTCGGTTTGGATTTAAGCGGCGGGTCTTATCTTCTTTTGCAGGTGGATACGGGTGCTTTGTATAAGGAACAGTTGACCTCTTTGGCTGATTCCGTCCGGACGGCTTTAGTGGACAGAAAAGTTCGCTTCTCCGGCTTGAAAGTGGAAGGAGAAGGAAAAGAACAATATGTTTCTTTTAAACTTTTAAATAGCGGAGATTATTCCAAGGTTCGGGAGACTGTTTTGCGTTTGGAAAACGGTTTGCAGGTTTCTTCATCCGGCGCGGCTGTTTCCGTTTCTTACACGCCGGCAGCTTTAATTCAAATGACAAACGCCGCGGTGGAACAATCTATTGATATTGTCCGTCGTCGTATTGATGAATTGGGAACGAAAGAACCTTCCATTCAACAGGAAGGGGAAGATCGCATTCGCGTTCAGTTACCGGGGGTTCAGGAACCGGGCGAGGTGAAGGCTTTGCTGGGAAAAACGGCAAAAATGACTTTCCATTTGGTGGATGAAGAAACTTCTGTTTACGACGCGCAGCGCGGCAAGATTGCACCAGATTCCATGTTAGTCCCGGGGGATGACATGAATGAGGCTTTTTATGTGCTGAAGAGGGCTTCCGTTGTCGGCGGCGACCAGTTTCAGACTGCTAACGCCTCTTTCCAAAACGGAACGGAAGCCGTTGTTAACTTCCAGTTTAAACAAGCCGGCGCGCGCAAGTTCAGTGTGGCAACAAGGGATAATATCGGCAAAAGGCTGGCGATTGTTTTGGATGGTAAAGTTATCAGCGCTCCTTCCATTCAAAGCCATATTCCCGGCGGCAGCGGGGTGATTACCGGCAACTTTACGATAGATTCTGCAAAAGAACTGGCTTTAATGTTGCGTTCCGGCGCTTTGCCGGCGCCTCTTTCCGTGGTGGAGGAAAAAGTGGTCGGACCCGGATTGGGGGCCGATTCCATTGAGGCAGGTTTCCTTTCCTGTATGATAGGCGTGGTTTTGGTGTTCGCTTTTGTTTTCCTGGTGTATGGAAAAATGGGAACTTTTGCGAATATCGCTTTGATTTTCAACGGTTTGTTGTTGTTGGCAATTTTGGGGTTGTTCAACGCGACTTTGACATTGCCCGGGGTGGCCGGTATTGCTTTGACAATCGGGATGGCGGTGGATTCCAACATTCTGGTGTTTGAACGGATGCGCGAGGAGCTGAAAATGGGTCGGACGGCACCGTTGAATGTCATTAACGCCGGCTTTGAAAATTCTTTCACGGCGATTTTGGATTCTCAGCTGACGACTTTGTTTGCCGCATTTGTCTTGTATTGGCTGGGTTCAGGGCCGGTCAAAGGATTCGGCGTGACATTGGGTATTGGTATTTTGACGACGATGTTTACGGCGATTATGGTAACGAAGTTTTTAATGTTGGCATGGCTGAAAATCAGAAAGCCCAAGGAAATTACTTTATAAAGGGAAAAGAGGTTAGAAATGACAAAAATAATGAACAGTTTTTTGGAAAAGACGCCCCATATTGATTTTATTAAAATCAGATGGTACGGCTTTATTCTGGCTCTTTTGGTTTTCGCGGGTTCCATTTTTTCCCTCTGGACAAAAGGATTGGATTACGGGATTGATTTTAAAGGCGGCCTTTTGATTGAAATTCAGACGCCGGCGCCGACGCAGGCAGCGGATGTTCGCGTAAAATTGGACTCTTTAAATTTGGAAGATCTGACAATCCAGTCCATCGGTCAGGAAGGGACTTCTTTTCTGATTTACACAACAGGCACGAAACAGGTTGTTCAAACCGAAATGGAAACCTACAACCAGGTGAAGGAGCTGTTGGGGGAAGAGGTTGCTTTTCGCCGCGTGGAAATGGTGGGGCCGACAATCGGGCAGGAATTGATTAAAAAGAGTATTATGGCGACGGCTTTGGCGATTTTGGCAATTTGCATTTATATCGCCGTGCGGTTTGAGTGGCCGTTTGCTTTGACTTCTATGGTCGGGCTGACGTTTGTGATGACGGTGATTGTCGGTTTTTGCAGCGTTTTCGGTATTGATTTTAATATGACGATTGTTGCGGCGATAATGTCTTTGGCCGGTTATTCGGTGAATGACACGGTCGTAACTTTTGACCGGGTGCGCGATAATTTGAAAAAATACCACCGGATGCCTATTGACGAACTGTTGAATAAAGCGATTAACGAAACTTTGTCAAGAACGCTTTTGACTTCTTTATCAACGATTTTGATGTTGGTTGTTTTATTGTTCTTTGGCGGAGAGACTCTGTTCGGATTCTCGTTGGTATTTTTGGTCGGTATTTTTATCGGGACTTACGCGTCTATTTTCATCGCGGTGCAGTTACTGCGTCTGTTTGATTTGAGAAAAATCGGCAGCAAGGATGACGAAGGCCCTTATGCGGCTGCCGCCGTTTATGAGAAGGAAGCCAAAAAGTTGCCTTTGCAGCCTTCTTCCTGCGGAAGTTGCCCGAAAAACAGATAAGACGAGTAAGGTTTTTTCCGCTATATCGGCGCCCGGTTATATACCGTGGCGCCGCCGGTTTTTTATGAAAAACTTGTTTTTTAGAGGACAAATTTTTATTCCCCATCTCCTTTTTTCAAGGGAGTAATTTTACGGAAAAGATTTTTCCTGATTTAACCGTGGATAATGAAAAAAATCTGAAAAATTCTGTTTTAATTATCTTTTCAGATAACAAAATAAAGTAAAAAAACTATTGTGTTGTGAACGGAAATCTCTATGGAAAAGTAATAAGAATAAGGATTAAAGAAGGTTTTGTTTGATGAGAAAGCCGATATTTTAAACATATCAGAAGAAAGAAAACAAAGCGTTAGTCTATTGATTTTTTGATTTTTAAAAAAGTCAGAATTTTCTTTTCTGATTTTATTTGCTAATAGTTTTAAAAAATTATAAGTTTTTTTTGAATAGATAAAATAAATTTGTAAAAGTTTAAAGTATATTTAAAATATTTTTTTATTTTAAATTTATAGTTGATTTATGTTGACTTTTGTATGTATCCAAAATAAT
>CASFRQ010000118.1 GCA_949296785.1 uncultured Alphaproteobacteria bacterium | reverse complement strand
AGGACGGGCAGTGAGGAACGCTCCGAAACTTTAAGTTCTTTTTTATGGACGAACCATCAAAACTCCTTTCTGCCGAACGGAACGGATAGAGACAGACACCCGGAGGAACAACCTGTTTATATCACTTGTCGGGAAGGGAAAAATCCGGCAAACGCGTCGTTTCTTTTTATCGTGGACGGGGAAGAGCTGACAAGCGCCGATACTTTTGAGCGTTGCCTTTATTTTTTCCAAGAATCCGGCGTGGAAACGGCCAGAGAGAGGTGGAAAGAGGCTTTAGAGAAAAAAGCAGACTGCTATTATTGGAAAGAAGAAGGGATTGGCCAATGGGCTTGCAAGTTTAAAAAGGAGGTTTCTCAAACCGGCGAGTCATCAGCTCCGTCCGGACAAACAGATCCTTCTGCCGAAGAAGAAATAACTGAAAAAAACTGACACGAACCTGTTTTGCGCTTCCGTTCAAGGTCTCACCAGAGGATTTCCGGTTGAAATTCTATATAAAAAACCGGAATGAGAAGTTTTCACACCCTCTCATTCACAGAAAACAACACAGTCGGAAAAAACCGCCGCCCCTGCCATACCGTTTCATAAATCGTTTTATCCTTTATTTTTCCGCCGCCTCATATCCACATCCGAACCATAAGGTAACAGCTCCTTTTCTCAACTACCTGTAAAATAATAAAATATTGACTTTTCTCTTGTGCGTATCACGGATTATCAGTGGACGGGATTGAGGTTAGCTTGCAAAAAACAGTTTCCTTCTTTCGTGCATATCACAGGCAGTCAGAGGACAGAATCAGGATTAACCGGGGAAAAACCGGTGCTTCTTTCATGCGTATCCGGCAAAGCGCCGCCGCACCCGGGGAAATGCGTGAAACGAGGAAAGTTCTTTTTTTTCAATGAGAACACAGCCTTAAGAAATCTTTTTGACCTTAATCGTCTCTTGCGCCTCTCCGCCCTTCTTCACGCAGCTTAAAAACAGGTAAAATACCGTTTTAAAAAAAGCCTTGTTCTCAAACAGCAACCGGCGATGATGACCTTTGCCACCTCATTCATTTACGCCTTTATGTTTTCTTTCATCGTTTTTATTCTTTGCAAGGACTCTTCAATTCTCGCAACGGAGATGTTTTTTTCAATCAAATAAAAAATCTCCTCCTCGCGACCTTCCTCGTCCATCAGATTATTTCCTGAAAGGAGGAGGTCTCCGCCCGCTTCAAAAAAGCGGACGACTATCTCTTCCAAAGAATAAGAATCACGCAAAGCTTTCATCTGAATATCATCACTGACAATCACGCCCTGAAACCCGATTTTATTTCGCAAAAGGCGTGTCTGCACCTCAAAAGACAAAGTCGCCGGATATTCGGCGTCTATTCCCCGATGGAATAAATGTCCGACCATAACCGCCGGCATCACATTTTCCCGAACACCCACAATATAAGGCTGCAGTTCCCTTTCTTCAAATGTCCGGGAAATATCGGCCATACCCTCGTGCGTATCCGCCAAAGCGCTGCCATGCCCGGGAAAATGCTTAAAAACGGGTAAAATACCGTTTTTTAAAAAAGCCTTGGCCGTCAAACAACAAGCGGCAGCGGCCTTTGCCGCGTCATCGGAGAAACATCTTTCTTTTTTTGCGATAAAAGCCCCGGGAAAGGCAATATCTGCGCAAGGCGCCGCGTTCATGTTAACGCCGGCTTTTTTCAAATTACCGGCGATTAAACCGGCCTGCGCATAAATTTCTTTTTCGCCCAAACTTCCCCTTTCTAGCTCGGACAAAGACTTTTCAAAACCATATGCCGGTTTCAAACGGGAAACAAGCCCGCCTTCCTCGTCCGTCATGATAAGAAGCTCACCGTCAAAACCCGCTTCTTTTTCAGCCTCCTGAGCAAAAGCGCGTAAAGAATCCGTCAGTGTTCTGACTTGCGCGACAGAACGAATATTTCTTTCAAACCTGCCTTTTTGAACATCATAGTCAAAAAGGATAATACCGCCGACACCTTTTTTTACCAAAGAAGCGATTTTAGACCCGGCTTTTGCCTCAAAACCGTCAAATCCCGTTATCAGCAACTGCCTAACCAAAGACCGTTTTGACATTTATTTTTACCCGTCGTTTTCATTTCCGACCCATAACCGGCCTCTTTTCAACCAAAATTAAAAAGACAGCGTAACCAGTTTCGGTTCCTGCCGACAAAAACTCTGCGCAGCAAATGTTCCTGTCTTATAATCATCAAAAAAGCTTCCCGGCCCGAAATCTATTTTGGCCAGAGCCGAACAAGTCGCAAAAGACAAGTTTCTAAAATCCAAAAAGAAATGAGCATCCTCTCCTTCCACAGTCAAAGAGGCCCCCGGCGAAACAACCGCCAGCATTTTGTTGATTTCCTCATAATAAGGATTATAGGTAACATCCAATCCGTTGTAGTCTCCCGCCACGCCATACTCGGATTGTATTTGCGTGATTAAAAGCTGCAGATTTTGCGTCAACTGCAAAAGCTGCGTTTGTTCATAGACATTTCTGAAATTCGCCTGAGAAAAAGCCGGACGAGGCTGGCACAGGCACGACAAACACAAACTCCCCAAAAAAATCAAAATATATTTTTTCATTTTTCTCCTCTTTTATTTTGCTCCCTTTATTGATAAAAGAGTATAATTTTAAAATTAAAATAGCAAATCTTTTTTCGGCGGCTGGCTTATAATTTATCTTGAAAATTATTCGCAAAATGATACCATTCCTTCCAAATTTTCACAAAAGAAAAAGAGGAAAAAAATGAAACATGCCTTTACAAAAATCATTTCAACTTTGGGGCCGGCAACCTCTTCCTATGAGATGATAAAACTGCTGGCACAGGCCGGCGTTAATGTCTTTCGCCTGAATTTCAGCCACGGCGACATCGCCGGACATCGCAAAAATGTCCGCTTCATCCGCCGCGTGGAAAAAGAACTGAAAACAAAACTCGGCATCCTATGCGATCTGCAAGGTCCGAAACTGCGCATCGGTACTTTTGAAAAAGGAAGCGTTTCCCTAAAAGCCGGACAGGTTTTTACCGTTGACCTTCAAAACAAACCGGGCGATGAAACACGTGTCTATCTTCCCCATCCCGAAGTATTCCAAGTCATGAAGAAAAATATGATTATCCTTCTCAATGACGGCGCCATCGGTTTAAGAATAGACGATTTTACGGATTCTTTTGCCCGAGCGACTGTTTTAAACGACGGGATTCTGTCTGATCACAAAGGTTTTAATGTGCCGAATGTTATGTTGCCTATCCGTGCTTTAACGGATAAAGACGAAGCGGATTTAAAAGAAATCCTGCAAATGGATATCAATTGGATAGGTTTGTCTTTCGTGCAGCATCCGGATGATGTGCGACATGCCCGAGAACTGATTAAGGACAAGGCGGCCATTATGGTCAAACTGGAAAAACCATCGGCTTTAGATTATTTGGAAGAAATCGTTGATCTGGCCGACGGCGTCATGGTTGCCAGGGGAGACTTGGGTGTGGAATGCCCCTTGGAACAGGTACCCGCTTTGCAAAAGAAAATAGTTGCCGTCTGCCGGCAAAAAGGAAAGCCGGTCGTTATCGCAACGCAAATGCTTGAATCCATGATTCAAAATCCTTTACCTACACGGGCAGAAGTATCCGATATCGCCACCGCAGTCTACGACGGCGTTGACTGTGTCATGCTGTCGGGGGAAACGGCTGTCGGCCGATACCCGATTCAGGCCGTTTCCATGATGAGCCGTATTATCCAACAAACCGAGCAAGATCCTTTCTACCGCATACATCTTGAATCCGAAAAGTTGGAGGAAAGCAAGAGTGTTGCCGGTTCTATCAGCGGTTCCATTGATCATATTTTAAAAACCCTACCTAACCCGGCTTTAGTGGTTACCTATTCCATGTCCGGCGCAACGACCTTTCGGATTGCGAGAGAAAGGCCTTCGGTTCCTATCCTGGCACTTGTCGGGAATGAAAAAATTGCTCACAAGGCTACTGTTTTATGGGGAACGATTCCCGTTGTCTGCAAAACGCCGAAGACAATGATGGAAGTCATTAAACAAGCCCAAAAGCAAGCTAAAAAAATGGAATTGGCCACAGTCAAAGACCAACTTGTCATCACGGCGGGCTATCCTTTTGTCGGCGCCGGAAATACCAACATGCTTCATGTCCATACGATAGAGGAATAAATTTCATGTTTTCAAAAAAAAGGCTTTGTTTTTTTACAAAGCCTTTATTTAATTCAAAAACCATCGGAAACACGCGCGACGGAATGGAAAACGGTGCTCTCCGTCCTTTGAATAAAAAACAATCTCCTCATAAAACAGTAAGAAAAACATGTTTTCGGCGGATAGACATGATAAGTCAAAAAACGAATGCAGCAACGGTCCCGGACATAAAATTGCATACACAGCAGATCAGTAATGTTTACTATAGAAATTACTTTTAAATCATTGCAAAATCGGCTCAATAAAGTTCAGTGATGATATTTCCGCCATTTTCAATCAAAAATTTTCAGACTCAACGGCAATTGATAAAAACAACCGGGGAATCTTTTTAATTTTCTTTCAGTTTTTCAATATCACTTGTTGTAATTAAAGCTTCTCTTTGTAAATATTTTATCGCCTTCAAGGCATAGTTATGGGCTTCTTCACTGAAACCGGAAACCGCATCCGTAACAACTTTAATAAAATAATCATTCTGATGGGCATCAACAGCCGTATAATGAATACAGACATCGGTAAGCCCGCCAATCATATATAAGGTGTTAACTTTAAGGCCTTTCAGCAAAATTTCCAAATCCGTTCCGAAAAAAGCGCTATACCTTCTTTTTGTAATTAAATATTCACCGTCAATAGGGTATGTAAGCTCTGCATAATCCGTATATTCGGAATCTTCCATACAATGTATGCTTTCTGCGCCGTCCAACTCACGCCCGAAATCCACCATATCTTTACGATGAACCTCTTTTATCTGAATAACCGGTAAATGCTTGGCTCAGAAGACATCCAAAACTTTTTTGGCATTGTATATGCTTTTCCATAACGGATTATGTTCATCATTTTTATTCAGATGACGAAAATCTTCCTGCTGTATGTCAATGACTAATAAAGCGCAGCTTTTATCCAGTCTCATCTTATTCTCCTTTAAAAATAAAAACACCTTCTTTTTCTGTCT
>CASFRQ010000117.1 GCA_949296785.1 uncultured Alphaproteobacteria bacterium | reverse complement strand
ATCTCTATCCTTCTCTGTCTATCAATTGACAGAGGGTGTCTGAAATACGCTAAAGTGTCCGGCAATCGAGCATTTGCTTTGTTCAAAATCAAAAATCATGTTATAGTTATCAAACTCAAATCTCATATTTTTGTTCCTAAAGAATCTGCCTTTTGTGCCTCTCTCACTCTAACTCATTCGCCGCTGCCGAGACCGCTTCGGGGGAGCGGAAAATTCGCGGTTAAAACCTCCCTGTTTTTAAAAGCGTGAGCGCATCATACACAAAAGACGGACGCAGCCTGCCCCGAATAGGGAGTTGCCGGCACAAATAGGACGCCCTTTCATTTCAGCAGGCACACGCGCAGAGGCTTCAAAATGCGTGCTTTTCCGATTTTTTGAGCCGTTTTACCTTGAAGACAAAAAAAGCGTTGAATCAACGCGATTCAACGCCTTACAAGCGATTTACAGGATAAGGGAAGGGGGGAATTTCAGCCGTAAGCAATCATTTTGGTTTCAGGGAAGTTCTCTTTGACAATAAGACGGAAAACAAGGTGCTCGAGTTCAGATTTTTGGTTTTTTGTAAATTCGTCGTTTTGTTCGATCAGTGAGAATTGATTAGATTTTTCGTCTATTTGGAATTTTCCTTTGTCATTTAAGTCTGTCCAAAATTCATAAGTATGAAGAGTGTTTTCTGTATTTAGTTTTTTAAACCTGACCCACATTCCAATCATTTTTTTATGTAAACTCCCCATGGAAAATCTTTATTAGCTTCAGTATGAGCATCATCATAAGTATACCCCTTTTCCTTCATCAAAGTCAACTCCTTTAATTCGTGGTTTAGCAACATGATGTCAAGCGACTGAATATTTTTACCAGTGTCAAAATGCTGCCACGCCAAAGCGATGTGCGGGGAAGGGAAAAATCTTGCATACCCTTCCGCCAGATCATGCTTCTCCAAGAAGATATGGTTGCGTATTTTCTCAATATCACTTTCCGAAAATTCCTTACTCTCGATTTTGTTGGCTTTGATAAAGTCGTTGACATTCCGGGCAATCTTTTTGATCTCGTACCGGGTGTTTTTCCGGTTGCGGATAGAGTCGTAGTAAGTCCTTGCAAATTTATCTTCCGGAGTTTCATCGGTTAATCCTCCTTTCTCATACCGCCCCTTCACCTCTTCGGTGACCCCGTCCCAGTTTTCGGCGGGGTTATGGCCGAAGCCTTTTGCCGGCGGCCGGCTGAAGGCGCTTGCGGCGGTTTCTTTGATTCCGAAAGCCTGCGCCTCTTCGGCGTAGACCGGACGCACGGTCGAGCGGCAGTTGTAGTGCAGCGGCGGAAAATTCTTCTTCCAGAACGGGTCGGTGCGCTTTTTGACAATCCCGCTTCGCGCGGCACAGACCGGAGTCTGCCTAAAGTCCTCGATTCCGATAAACTCCAAAAACTCCGGCTCGTACTCGTCAAACGCTTCTGCCCGGCCGGCATTAAAAGCACTCATCGTGTTGGTGCGGTAAACCGTCTCCCAGTACCAGCCGCCGTTCTCTTCCCAACCGGCTTTTTTCAACAGTTCATCTTTATCGAGGTTTTTCACGAAATTCTGAAAAGAAGTTTTGTCTTTGAGATTTTCAACAAGATAGTCTTTGACCCGCCCGACAGCTTCCAACTCGGCCAGCCGGCTGACGTAGAACGCTCGGCTTTTGGCTTTTTCCTCCATAGCGTCGACCGCTGCGCGGGAGACAACCTTTTTGGAAACCAGAGCGTTGATTGCAGCGTCTGTTAGGTGTTAAAAAAAGAAAAGCCCCCGCAGGGGCTTTTGAAATTACGAATTAAAAGATATGCGAAGCATGTGTTTTCAGTCATAGTATTCAAATAAGAAGAGTCATTAACTTTTGCCTCAATCTTATTAGATTACATAAACATTCAAACGTCAACGATTTCGAGATATTTTTCAGAGAGTCATTTATATTTTGATATTATCAAAGGATTTAAAGAGAGAAGGGGGGAGAAAACAAAAAAAGTCCGGCAACGACCTACTTTTCCGCGGTTGGCAGTATCATCGGCGCGAAAGAGCTTAACTTCCGTGTTCGGGATGGGAACGGGTGGATCCTCTTTGCTGTGGTCACCGGACAAATAAAAATCTTACTCTAAAAAGGGGAGCTCTCTCACTCCCTTCTTGACGGCAAAGGTCAAGAGGAAATATGGTCAAGCCTCACGATCGATTAGTATTGCTCGGCTCAACGCGTTGCCGCGCTTATACCTGCAACCTATCAACCGGATGTTCTGTCCGGAATCTTCAGGAGACTTTTGTCTCAGGGATATCTCATCTTGAGGAGGGTTTCCCACTTAGATGCTTTCAGCGGTTATCCCTTCCGAACGTAGCTACCCGGCATTTTACCATTGGCATGATAACCGGTACACCAGAGGTTCGTCCATCTCGGT
>CASFRQ010000116.1 GCA_949296785.1 uncultured Alphaproteobacteria bacterium | reverse complement strand
AGGAGGGATTTAATCTTCTCCTTATTTTCCTCTGTCAGAACAGACGGATAAAATTCCGCCTGCTTTTTCCATATTTGTTCAAATTCTTCCTTATAATTCTTTCTGAATGGAAACAAACCGCCTGTAAACTTTCCTTTATCGTCAAAACAATTTTTCAAACGGATAGGCGGAATTTTTCCCGCTCCTTTTCGCTCATTTTCTTGTTTCTGCAAGTACAAAAATTCGCCGTATGTGCGGGCGCCTTTTTCCTTCATGGCGATTTCCAGCTCTTCATTACCCTTTGCCAGCTTACCGCCCTCTTTTTTATCGTCCTTCCTGTTGGAAAGGAAACCTTTCCTTTTTGACAACTGCATCAAAACGCGCCCCAATTCAAAGAGAGACAATCGCCCATCCAAAGCTTTTGCCCTTAATTCATAAGGGTCTTGCAGTTTCAGCTTTTCCCTTTCTTCCGCCGATGAAGGAAACAAGCCCAGTCCGGTTAAAATTTCCAACAATTCCCGAGTTCTCACATGCCGGCGGTCAGTTAATCGGCGCATACCTCTGGCCTGCCTTCTTTCCACGCAAAGAGACAGTTTACTCTTATCCGCCCGACCGTCATCAAAAATCCTGACGCCCATATCCTTCCAGACATTTTCATCCATATCAAAAACTGCCCAGCCGATAGATGTCGCCCCCATGTCCAACCCAAGTCTGTATTTCATTTTTTTCTCCATACTTTTTGTTGATAAAACCATCGTATAGAATTTTTTATAAAAAAACAAGTTGACATTGTAATAAAATTATTATAAATATAAATTTATCAAGTAAATTTCTTAACATATTGGTTTTAGATGTCCAGTCGCTAATAAGAAATTTATTTCGATATTCGGTCCGACAACTTCGGTTGTCGGGCTTTTTATATTTCAAACTTTTTGCATTATTTTGTTTCAAAAAAAAGGGGAAAAGATTTTCTTTTCCCCTCCTTATTTGTAAATTAAAATTTACCCATTGGCATTTTTCTTCTTGTTCAAAAGAATTTTTTCAGGCCCTATTTTCACCTCTTGAGGTTTTTCTATTTTTTCCTGCTTTTGAGAAAGCCGCGCCTCTAAAGAGAAATTATCGGAAAAAAGTTTTTCCAGCGTCGGCGACCTTTCTTTTAGAACAGCCTTGGAAAACGCATTCCAATGGTCAGGGGTAATTTCGGCGCCCGCCTCAATTAAAACCCGGGCAAAATCCTCCGTTTTTCCTCCCGTCAGATTTTTGTCCTCAACATACACATAACTTTCCAAAGGCATTTCGCCGGAGGAATCCTTTAAATTGACATCAGCGCCTTTTGAAACCAAGCACCGGACAACCTGCAAATCCATGACCTTTTCCTGCCTGTTTTTCTGAAAGGAATCAGCATCGGAAATCCTGTTAAACAATTCATTTTTTCCTTTGTTATCAACAAGATTAACCGAAGCGCCGTTTTTCAGAAGAAGTTCCGCAATCTGAACGGCAATTTGCTTATTCTCCCACCGAGGATGACAGACGGCAGACATCAAAGGCGTTTCTCCCTTATCGCAATCCCGCCCGTCCGGATCTGCTCCGGCGGACAACAAAGAGGAAACAGCGTCCAAACTTCCCTTTTCAACAGCCAACTGCAACGGCGTCTTCCCTTTTTGGCACAGGTTGGCGTCCGCACCTTTAGACAACAAAACATTCAACAGCTTTCTGTACGCAGCGGCATGTTTTAAATTATTTCTAAAAAACTCTTTATCTTTATCGTCGTAAATCGCCGTATCTCGGAAGTTGTCTTTCAAAAAAACCTGCAAAGGCGTTTGCCCCTCTTTATTTACGGCATTCATCTCCGCGCCGTTCTCCGATAAAAAGAGGACCGCGGCAACGGCCGTCTGTCTGTCCAAGTCACCTCCATCGATTACAAGAGCGTTATGAAGCAAAGAATTACCGTTATTGTCCCTAACGTTCAAATCAGCACCGTTTTCTTTAGCCTTCAAAAAAACATCCTCAAAGAATAAGCCTTCTTTAATCAGGGACTGTAAAAAACTCCCTTTCTTTTCCTTTCCGAAATCATACCCATGATTGACTATCCACAAAGCTACCTGATGAACCTTATCTTTATAAATAGATTTATTAATATGTT
>CASFRQ010000115.1 GCA_949296785.1 uncultured Alphaproteobacteria bacterium | reverse complement strand
TTTTACCCAAGAACCCGTCCTGAGCGGCGATTTTCGTTGTCTGCGGAAAAATAACGAGGATTAAAGTCTGCTCAATCGGGAAAGGCAGTTTATCCCCTGTCACATTCCAAAACAATGCATCCTGGCCATCTTTTTTAAAAACCATATCCGGCACGAAATACCCCAAACGGTAGACATGAAGCCCGGGCGACAGCTTCTGCCCCGCACCGACGGTAATTTTATACCCCTCGCTTCCCTTTTGCATGGAGAAAGAGACATCCCTGTCGTTCAATTGAGCCAAAATCATCTGCGGTTCTACGGACAAGATCTGTCCGCCCGGCACCGATAACTTGGACGGAAGGTATCTTGAAAACACAAAGTCTGCGGACTTTTCCGTCACGACAATTTGGATTTCTTCCTGAACAAAAAGGCCGCTGTTAGCCAAAACCTGTATTTCCGAATAAAAATAAGGGATATGTTCCACAAAAGGCGCGCGAACCTTCTCGCCGTAAGGCGGTTGGACCATGACATAATCTTTGTCATCTCTTTTAATAACAAGAGCTTCTTTCTGAACCGAAACAAGGTTGCCGTTCTTTCCGGCGCGGGAAGAGACGCCACCCCGACGCCTACTCATTTCCTGCAACATATTCTGAACGGAAGTCAGCGCCCGGCGTTCTTTTGCATTTTCCGGCATAACCGTCTTTCCGACATGAACCATCGGTTTTCCTTTATACGAGTACTTTATAATCTCGTCAAAAGAAGAGGGATTCGGGTTGGGGTTGTTTTTACGTTGCTCCACGGAAAGAAGGCTTTCGTTCACTTGCGCCGCCGCTTGCCATATAAAAAGAAAGGAAACAAAAACCAAAAAAAACTTCTTCACCTTTAAACAACCTCCCACGCTTCCGGCGCCCGCCGAGGCAAAACACCTCTGAAAAGACAACCAAAACAAAATTCTTTTTTCTGTTTTGAAAGTTAACATACTTTATAAAAATAATCCAAAACAATTTGAAAAAATAAAAATAAAGGTTATACTGGGTATGTATTTTTAATTCAAAACGGGGGTGGAATGAATTCTCAAATAATCATGCCGGCCGAAATCAAAAAGACTCTCGTCCTTGTTCTGGCCGGCGGCAAAGGTACACGGCTCAAACAGCTGACGGACCATCAGTCAAAACCGGCTGTTCCTTTCGGCGGTAGATTCCGAATCATTGATTTTCCCTTATCAAACTGTATAAACTCGGGCTTTCGTAAAATCGGCGTTTTAACGCAATATAAAGCCCATTCTTTAATCAAACATATTCAGCATGCCTGGAGTTTTTTGCGTTCCGAACTGAATGAATTTGTTGAAATATGGCCGGCGCAGCAGCAAACCGCCTCCGAAAGCTGGTACAAAGGAACGGCCGACGCCGTTTACCAAAATATCAGCACAATCAAATCCCACGCGCCGAAATATGTTCTCATTCTGGCGGGCGACCATATTTATAAACAGGATTACAGTTTGATGCTGTTGGACCATATTGAAAAAAAGGCGCAGGTCTCCGTCGCCTGTATAGAAGTTCCCGTCAGGGAAGCCTCTTCTTTCGGCATCATGGGCGTAGATGAAAACGATAATATCACACAGTTTGTGGAAAAGCCTTCAAACCCGCCGACTATCCCGGGAAAACCGGAAAAGGCCCTGGCCAGCATGGGATTGTACATCTTTAATACGGATTTTCTGATTGAACTGTTGGAAAAGGATGCGAAAGACGAAACCTCTGTTCATGATTTTGGAAAAAATATCCTGCCTTCCTTGGTGGGAAAAGCTAAAATCATGGCGCATCCTTTTTCAAAAAGCTGCGTTCTTAATGGAGATAAAGAGCCTTATTGGCGGGATGTCGGCACCTTGGATTCTTATTGGGAAGCGAACATTGACCTGACAAACATCATACCGGATTTAAACCTCTATGACGCGCATTGGCCGATCTGGAGCACTCAGGAACAGCTCCCGCCCGCCAAATTCGTTTTCAGCCAGGACAACCGTAAAGGTCAGGCGTTGGATTCTTTGGTTTCGTCGGGATGTATCGTTTCCGGTTCTCATGTCAATCATTCTCTGTTATTTTCAAATGTGCATGTCCATTCCTATTGCCATATTGAAAACTCCGTCATCCTTAACAATTGTGAAATCCACAGACATGTCTGTCTGAAAAATGTCATTCTGGATGAAAATTGTGTTATTCCGGAAGGCATGAAAATCGGCTATGACATGGAGCAGGACCGCCGACGTTTTGAAGTATCCGAAAAAGGAATCATTCTTGTGACAAGAGAAGCTCTGGCCGCCATAAAATAAAAAAATCTCCGAAGAGGAAATAAGGTCAGCAGTACCTTTTTTCAAAAAAGTTTTTTATCCGATTGAACAGCGACCGGGTAGTAGGGTTTTACCTGGTCGCAAGAATACCTGATGATTTTGTCATTAAAAAAACTTCATTTAACCTGCCGGAAAAAGATGTAAAAAACAAAACTTGAGTCCACACAGTTTAGACATCGGACAATTTGCCGGAATACCGGTTTGTTTGCCTCTAAAAAATCTCCGGCTGTCATGACACGCGTCAGAAAAGCTTTCCGGAGTAACATCTCACCTTTTTCGTTCCAGATACTGTCCTGCCCTTTATAAAATGGTGTTTATATATCGTTTTTCCCTGCTTTATATGCCGCTTTACTTCTGCCCGGGAAAGGAGCGGGGGAGAAAAAAGGCAGGCAGAGAGTAAAAGCAAATCGGTAAACAAACAGCGAATATAAATAAACAGATGGAGGTAAAGGAATTAAAAAACAGTTTTTAGCAGAATAGAGAAGAAAGCGACTGCCCCGAAAAGGATGGCAGATAGGTGTAAAACAAACAGCCAAAAGTTAACAGGTCCGGCAGGCAAAGAACAAGACTGGCAAAGAGTAAACCGACGCATAGAAAAAAACCGCCAGACGAGTAAAAAGGCATTTCCTGCTTTATAAAAATTTTCCTCAGAAATTTTTTTTCCTAAAGGACAAAACAGAATAAAAAACAAGCACAAAGACTATTACCAAATCCAAGATTCGTCCCATGCCCGCGATTGTTTCCCAAACTTTCAAAAAACCAGACACAATGCAGTCCATCCTCCCGATGGATTCTACCAAAACGGCAAGATAAGATGAGAAAAAACAGTGGCCGCTTTCCAAGCCTTCCGAAAACCGGACACTGCTCAATTTCCGCCTCGGCAGACTGAAAAAACAGTATGGCAACTGTCATTTTCAACCCCTCTGAAAACCAGATACATCTCAATGGCAAAATTTTATTTTATAGGCTTTATGTCATAAATCTCATTTTTTTTCGGCCACAGTTTTGTTTTTTCTTATTTTATAATTTCCATGCTTTCTTTTTGAACACAAAAAGTATATAAAAGAAAAATAATAAAAGAACACCTAAAATAAGGATAAAACAAATGGATAAGAAAAGAATCGCCGTTTTCTTCGGCGGAAGATCTTTTGAACATGATGTCAGTATCATTACGGGACTGGAAGTTCTAAATACCATTGACTCCACCCGTTACGACGCCTTTCCGGTTTATGTGGACCTGGAAGGCGCCTGGTGGACGGGAGAGGCGCTTTTAAACCGTAAAAACTATCACTTGACAAAGCAAACAAAGGAAAAACTGACGCGGGTTATCCTGCCGGTCGGGGAACAAAAACCCATTCTACGCCCTGTTCAGAAAGGACTTGGTGCCTGTTTGTTCGGCGGTAAAAAGGATATTGCTTTTGATTTTGCCTTTTTGGCATTTCACGGCGACTATGGCGAAGACGGCTGTTTTCAAGGGTTAATGGAAACGGCGCAGGTGCCGTACAGCGGTTGCCGGGTAATGGCTTCCTCTGTCTTTATGAATAAAGCCGTTGCGAAAAAAGCACTGAAAGCGGCCGGCGTTCCTGTCTTAGAGGATATCCTCATCTGTCGTCCGGCTGGAGAAGCATTTCCCGATATCGCCGAGATGACAAAAGACATCCGGCTGCCTTTTCCCCTTTTGGTCAAACCAAACGCTTTGGGCAGCAGCGTCGGTATCCATAAAGTAACGACTCAGGAGGAATTACAGGCCGCTGTTTTACAGATTTTTGCCTTAAACGCCGACGCTTTGTTGGAACCTTTTGTTGAAAATTTGGAAGAATACAATATTTCCGTTACTAATGCATTCGGACAGACACGTTCCTCCGTTATTGAACGGCCTTTGAAAGACAAAAGCCCCGTTCTGGGATTTGCCGAAAAATATCTGGCCGGCGGCGGAACAAAAGGGACAAAATCCGCACAGGCGGACAGTCAGGGAATGCTCTCTCTCACCCGTGTTTTCAATCCGCCCGAACTGACGGACAAAGAGGCCTCAAACATTCGTTCATGGGCCGAAACCGCTTTTAACGCCCTATTTACGACAGGCGTGGTACGAATTGATTTTTTGTGCAACGCCAAAACCAGAGAATTTTATTTGGGGGAAGTCAACACTATCCCCGGTTCATTCGCTTTTTATCTATGGGAAGCTTCGGAACCGAAGGAGGCTTATCCCGCGCTTTTATCCGCTTTGATTGAAGAAGGAATAAAGGAATATGAAAAACGCAATGCCTTCCCTATTCATTTAACGGAAAGCAAAATCTTCAATCGGAATAAACCTGAGTAAGGAGGAGCGCTTTGTACTTTGAAAAGCTTTCCCCCGAAACAAACGGCAAAGAGCACCCCTTAAGGCTGATTTTTCTGCATGGCTGGGGGGTGGACATGAACACTTTAAAGCCGTTAGCGAACTTGTTTAAAAACGAAGCGGAGGTTTGGCTTTTGGACATGCCCGGCTTTGGAAAAACACCTGCGCCGGACAAGGCATGGGATACTTCGGATTATGCTGCCGCGGTTGCCGCCTTTGCCCAAGATTTGCCTCAAAAAACAACTGTCTTTATCGGCCATTCCTTCGGCGGGCGCGTTTGTATCCGTCTAGCTGCCGGCTTCAAAAAACAGGTACAGGGAA
>CASFRQ010000114.1 GCA_949296785.1 uncultured Alphaproteobacteria bacterium | reverse complement strand
CTTTTTATACTTCATTTTTTCCTCCGTTTTGTTCTTTTTTAATGACCGTTAAATGTGAACAAAAGAAGAGATTTATATTGCACGGTTACGCTTAATAGGGTATGTTTCGTTTTAAACGACCGTTAAAAGGTAACAAAACGGAGGAGAAATGAGGTATTTTTCAAGCAGTCGGTACAATGAGAAAGGCCGGAGCATGATAGAGATGCTGGGCGTATTAGCCATCATAGGTGTTTTATCGGTCGGTGGACTGGCTGGCTATAACATGGCAATGCGGAAAATCAGAATTAATAAATTTTTGGAAGAAACCGTTCTTCTTTATAATGAAGTTGAATCCTTATACGCTGATATTCAAATCCAAAAAGAGAATTCTCTTTCTTTAACAGGTATTGATATGACCTCTCTGTCTGATGCCGTTAAAGTTCTTGGCGGCAACGCTTCCCTGGATCCTACTTTGACGGGCGCTTCCAACACATCTTCGGGAATGGCTCACCGCTTCAGATTTCGGGCTTATGGATTGCCGAAAGAAGCTTGTCTGGCTTGGGCTTCTCTGCGAATGCCGAAAATGGCCATCGGTACGAGCAGTTATTATTGCGTTTCGGATGAAAAAAACGCCGGAACCATATCCAACCTATGTGAAAACAGCGAATCCAATTATATCGGTATTTATTTTTATTGGGAGGCTTGCAAACAATAAAAATATCTTTCGTTTAAATAATCCGTTACTAAAAACAAAAAGGAATTATTTTTTTCTTGACCTGAAAGCCTTTTACAGGTAAATATAAAACACTTTTAAGGCCGGTTGGCAGAATGGCTCATGCAGAGGACTGCAAATCCTTTTATATCGGTTCAATTCCGGTACCGGCCTCCAAAAGTAAAAAAAGATATTTTTTCTCTTGCAAAAAAAATTTAAAAGGGGTATATCTTTCTGTGTTGTTCCGGTGTAGCTCAGAGGTAGAGCAATCGGCTGTTAACCGATCGGTCGTAGGTTCGAGCCCTACCGCCGGAGCCATTAAAGAAGCGGTCTTTTTAAGGCCGCTTTTTATATTTCCTTTTTCCGCCGCGATATTTGCCCTTTCTGTCTTTGTTTTTCCCCTTCCCTTCGCGATTTTTCTGATTTATTGCAAAAACTGCTCAAAATATCAAATTCATCACCGACAGAAAAAAACTCCTTTATTTCATTGATTTTCAAAAAATCTAAGGGCAGACGACCTGCTCTTTGGAATTTTGGAAAAACTTCTCAAAACAACGCTCTTTTCCGGCGCCGTGAATAAAAAACGGGAGTAAAGAGGAGATAAAAAATAACTTTTCGCTAAAAAAAATTTAAATACAACCTTGCTTAAACCATCCGAAAGGAAGTCCGAGCGCCTCAATATAAAGTAAAAACGCCTTTCCGAACGAAAACAGAAAAGACCGCCACCTTTTTCAACCCTCATAAGGCTTGAATCTTTTCAATCCGCCCGATTAAAGCAATTGATTTTTTAGATTAAGGGACTCTCTCAAAATCCGAAATAACGCAAACCGGGAAAACTCAAAAAAATGGGACGCAAAAGCGTCCCAATCCCCAACGGCAGCAAAATCTTTTTGGAAGCTATTTATTCCACATTCTCTTTCTTTTTGAAAGGAATAACATCTTCCAAAGGCGTGTCTTCCTCATTTGTCAGTTCGGAATCATCCTCCAACATAATGTCTTCGTCTTCATCCGCGGCCACTTCTTCATCAAAAGTGTCGTCCAAAATTACATCATCGGGCAGATCCAAATCCCCTTCCAAAACTTCCGCAAGCTTTTTTGAAGTATTTTTAGAGGCTTTCAGCGCCGCTTCCTGCTGTTTTTTCACAAACTCCTCCGCATCGTATTGATGCCCGCATTTCGGACAAATAATCGGATTTTTATTCATATCGTAAAAAAAAGCGCCGCAATCCAAACACTTGCGTTTCATTCCCCATTCCGGCTTTGCCATATTTTTCTCCTTATTTTAACAAAAGCTTCTAAAAAGCCCATTTGCCACGCTTACACACAAATGTCAAGCATTGATTTTAAAGAAAATGCATTTTTGCGCTTTTTTTTACTTTTTAAAGAGCGGAACAGAAGGAAAACGCTTGCTCAAAGAGAGGTTTTCTGTTATGTCTAAAGGGTCCATATTTTTGATTTTCAAAAAAGGATGCCTGAGAAAAGGCCGTTTTTAACAAAAAGACCGTCGGAACCAACCGGCTGGCAGGAAAAATATGATAAAAAGGAATTTTATATGAATACTGAAATGCAATTTGAGGATTTTTCAACCCTCTTGGATGAATACTTTTCCAAAAAAGATTCTTTGGAAGGTACCGTTGTCAAAGGCACCATTGTTGCCGTTGACGAAGACGCTGTCACGGTAGATGTCGGCTTAAAGTCCGAAGGCCGAATCGCCAAACGAGAATTCGGCGCCGGAGCGGAACTGAATGTCGGCGATACGGTTGATGTTTATATTGACCGCTACGAAGACAGGGAAGGCAATGTTGTTCTTTCCAGGGAAAAAGCCCGCAGAGAAGAAGCTTGGAACGATTTGGAAAAAGCTTTGGAAAAAGGCGAAAAAGTCATCGGAACAATTTTCGGCCGTGTCAAAGGCGGCTTTACGGTGGATTTAAATGGCGCCGTGGCGTTCTTGCCGGGCAGCCAGATTGACGCTCGCCCGATTCGGGATGTTTCCGCCCTCATCGGCGCGCCGCAACCGTTCCAGATTTTAAAAATGGACCGCGCCCGCGGCAATATCGTTGTTTCCAGACGCGCTATTTTGGAGGAAACAAGAGCCGAGCAACGTTCCGAAATCATGAAGAATATGGCGGAAGGCCAGGTTGTGGAAGGCGTTGTCAAGAATATTACCGACTACGGCGCATTCATTGACTTGGGCGGTGTGGACGGTTTGTTGCATGTCACCGATATTTCCTGGAAAAGAATCAATCATCCGGCAGAGGCTTTATCCGTCGGTCAACCTGTTAAAGTGCAAATTATCCGCTTTAATCCGGATACGCAGAGAATTTCTCTGGGCATGAAACAGCTGGAAGCCGATCCGTGGGAAGGTGTTGAAGCCAAATACCCCGTCGGAAAACAAACAAAAGGCCATGTGACGAATATCACGGAATACGGCGCTTTTGTTGAGTTGGAAGAAGGGATTGAAGGTTTGGTCCATGTTTCCGAAATGAGCTGGACAAAGAAGAACATTCACCCGGGCAAGCTGGTTTCCACCTCTCAGGAAGTGGATGTTGTCGTTTTGGATGTTGACCCCGTCAAACGCCGGATTTCTTTGGGTATCAAACAAACCCAGCAGAATCCTTGGGAAGCGTACAAAGCGGCTCACGCCATCGGCGATGTGGTTGAGGGCGAAATCCGCAACATCACGGAATTCGGATTGTTTATCGGCCTGACGGATGAGCTGGACGGCATGGTACACATGTCCGACCTGTCTTGGGATAAATCCGGGGACGAAGCGATTAAAGAATACAAGAAGGGCATGACGGTTAAGGCCAAGATTCTGGACATTGATGTTGAAAAAGAAAGAATCAGCCTCGGCATTAAACAGCTGACCGAAGATCCTTTTGAACACGCTTCTCAGAGCGTCAACAAAGGGGATGTCGTCACGGCTGTCGTGACCGGCATTACGGAAGGCGGCATTGAAGTTGACGTGAACGGAATGAAAGGCTTTATTAAAAAGTCTGACCTGTCCCGCGACCGCAGCGAACAGAGACCGGAACGGTTTGCCGTCGGAGAAAAGGTTGACGCGAAAGTAACGCAGATTGATTCAAAGACACGTAAAGTTTCTTTGTCGGTCAAAGCGCGCGAACTTGCCGAAGAAAAACAGGCCCTGTCTGAATTCGGTTCCACGGATTCCGGCGCTTCTTTGGGCGATATTTTAGGGGCGGCTTTGGAAAAGAAAAAGTCCGCCGCGAAAGCCAAAAAGGAAGAAACGGAAGAAAAAGCGGAAAAGAAAACAGCTTCCAAGAAGAAGAAAGAAGCTGAGGAAGAAGTTTCCGCCGATAAATCCGCGGAGTAAAATAAGAAAAAATCTGTTTGATACAGGTTTACTTATCGTCTTGGACGGAAAAAGGCCCTTCGGAAGAAGGGTCTTTTTTTAGGCCGCGATTCTCCTTTACCCGGTCAGGCATGCTTGAGCGTCTTCGCTAGCTCGGGAAAAACCGTCCCGTAACCGCGACGAACAGAGACCGGAATAGTTTACAGTCGGAGAAAAGGCTACCTTCCAAAATCTCCGCAAGCTTTTTTTAAGTATTTTTAGAGGCCTTCAACGCCGCTTCCTTTTGTTTTTTTACAAACTCCTCCGCGTCGTAGCGAAAACAACGCAGATTGTCTCAAAAACAGGCAAAGCCTCTTTATCGGCTAAGGCGTGTTAAAAGATAAGTCCGAAAAAAAACGGAAGGCGGCATTGAAGTTGACGTGAAACGGTTTACAGTCGGAGAAAAGACGGAAGCTTTCCCCCGGTTCCACGGATTCCGGCGCTTCTTTAGGCGATATTTAGGGGCGGCTTTGAAAAAAAGGCCGCCGCGAGAGCTAAAAGAGAAGAAACGGAAAAAGCGGCAAAGAAAACAGCCTTCAAGAAGAAAAAGAAGCTGTTATTACAACCCCTTTCTTAAAAACCGCTTTTTCCCAAAAGAAGCTTTTTCGTATTTTTAAGGATTTAGAAAAATTTTTTATTCCTTTTTTACTCTTAAAAGACAAACTGAATGTTCCTTCGCTCTGCCCACAAAAAAGACGGAAACATCCATAGAACAGAGGTACTTTAGTCCCTCTCTTTAGCTTATTTTTTAAAAATTTTTCTTTTTATAAAGAAATTTTATCCCTTTTAACCCTACCACTTGCCATAATGAATTTTTTCAGGCAAGAAACGCTCCGCCGGTTTTGAAGGGCGTGTTTTCGGAAAACCGATTGCATTTAAAGACAACGGCAGAATATGCGCCGGCAATCCGAGAAGAGTTTGAAAAGCCTTCATCCTTTCCTTATCGGGATATATACCGCACCAGCAGGCGCCCAATCCTTTTCCGTGGGCCGCCAAAAGCAGGTTTTCCGTCGCCGCGGACGTATCCGTAATCCAATGCCCCGGCTGATACTGTTTTTCCTCATCGCCGCAGATAATAACGGCCGTCCCGGCATCCGCCAAAAATGAAGCATAAGGGTGAATGTTCATTATTTCACGTAAAGTTTCCTCTTCCGTGACAACAATAAATTCCCACTCCTGCCGGTTAACGGCGGAAGGGGCATACATCGCGCAGCGAATAATTTCCTCAATTGTTTTTTTATCCACCGCCTTTTTTTCATATTGACGAACCGACCGGCGAGTTAAAAGCGCCTCTAAAACTTCCATTTTTATTCTCCTTTCATATCATATTTTTTTACGCCAAAATTTCAACCGGCGACGCGGCGCAAGGGACGCGGCGGGAAGTTCCGTTCGTCCGCTCATCTCATACAACCGTTGTATCCTGGCGCCGATGGGGGGATGGGTTGAATAGAGATTGGATAAAAAACTTCCCTTCTTTTTATCATAAGGCGTTTCAATACAGGCAATTCCCATCATGGGGTATCTGTCCAGCATTTCCACCCTGGCGTCAGCGCATATTTTCTTTAAAGCCGAAGCCAGCGCCTCGGGATTTCTGGTTAAAAGCGCCGCCGTTGAATCGGCCAGATATTCCCGCCTTCTGGAAATCGCCAACCTGATTAAAGGCGCCACGGCATACGCAAATATCCACACGGCTCCGTAAACAAAAATAATCAGGATAATAAAACCGAAACCACTGCCGCCGCCGTCACCTCTGTCGGAAGAGCTGCTCTTTCCGGAAGAGGAACTAGAGCCTAATACATCGGACGCAACCGAAGCGCTTTCGGAGGCCACGCGCGGCGCCCGCATAAAAAAACGAAACGCCAGCCTGAAAACCTCCAATAAAACGGAAAAAATGCCAAGCCCCATAATAATCAGCCCTGTCAGACGAATATCCCTGTTTCCGATATGAGACATTTCGTGGGCAATCACAGCCTCCATTTCCAAAGGCTCCAGCTTTTCCACCAAACCTTTTGTCACATAAATAGCGGCGGATTTCGGGCTGAACCCCGTGGCAAAAGCATTTAAAGAATCATCGTCAATAATATACAGTTTCGGCATCGGCAATCCGGCGACAATGGCCATGTTTTCCACCGCCTGATAAACTTTTCTGTTTGCCAAAGTATCGGGATATGGCTTGGCATCGGCAAAAAAGCCCATCATATTTCCCGAAAAGAAATAAGCAATCACGACCCAAATCAGCGCCGCCGCCATTAAAGGGATAATAATATAAACGGAATATCCGCCGCCGCTGAACAGCTTTAAAGCCGCTTCATTCTGCAAGTAAGGTTGAAAATCAAAGGAAGGGAAAACCTCCGCCCATAAATTCAGCCCCGTCAGGACAAACTCCTCTTCCGGCCAAACAAAAACCGCCCCGATACAAGCCAAACTTACCAATACCGCCAAAGAAAGAGGAAACAGAAGAATTAAAAGGATACTTTGCCGGTTATTGTACGCGATATGATCATAAACCGTTTTAACGGAAGAGGACATAAACACTCCTTATGACAATTCAAACACTTTTATTTCCGTCGATCGGTAAAACAAAGGCAAGGGAACCCTTCATATTCGTCCAATCGGCAAAACAGCGAACAAACCGTCCGTTTTTTTCCCTTATTTTCATCCTCAGGCGAAAGGATAAGCTTTTTTCTTCCGCAGTTTTTTCTTTTTTAAGGGGGAAAAAGGCCTGAAAAGAAGAATCTAACGCCCCCGCCTTGCTTTTCTGCCTTCTCTTCTTCTTAAAAAAGGCATATCCCCTAAAACCGGACGGAGGGGGAAGCCTGGACACTATCCTTTTCCTCTTCGGACAATTCAAAGAAGGGTTCTTTTTGAAAATGAAAAGCCCCCGCCACCAAATTGCCGGGAAACATTTCAACCTTGGTATTCAACGCCAAAACAACGGAGTTATAAAAACGGCGAGAAGCCTGAATTTTATTTTCCGTATCTGTCAGCTCGTTTTGAAGGGCCAAAAAATTCGTATTTGCTTTCAAATCCGGATAATTTTCACTCAACGCAAAAAGGGATTTCAACGCTTCGGACAACATCCCTTCCGTCTTTGCTTTTCCTTCAACAGAATGAAAAGAAGTGTTCATCGCCTCGCTGCGGGCCGCGATGACTTTTTCCAAAGTCCCCTGTTCATGCGCCGCGTATCCTTTCACCGTGGACACCAGGTTCGGAATTAAATCGTACCTTCTTTTTAATTGGGTTTCAATATCGCTCCACCCCTCGCGGACGCGTTGACGCGCCACAACAAGGCCGTTATAAACGCTGACCCCGTACAAAAGAACCAGCAAGACGGCAATCACCAAAATAATCACGGCGTTCATTTTTTTACTCCTTTTCCTAGAAACTCTTTTAATAATATAAAAGTTCCTTTCTCTGGTTGCAACTTTATTCTTGATTTTTTTCCAAAGGGGTGTAAAACTTCTCTCAGTTTTTTTATGCAGAAAAGAAAATGCCGCAAGCTTTTTATTCCAAAATGAGCCTGAAAAGCGGGCTGGACCTTCTTATTTCCCGGATTAACGCCGAGGAAATGAAGGAAGCTTTGGCTCTTCTTCAACCTTTAACGGATGAAACCGCCGCCAATTTTTATAAAGAATCTT
>CASFRQ010000113.1 GCA_949296785.1 uncultured Alphaproteobacteria bacterium | reverse complement strand
TCGGCGGGTTAGCCGGTTATAATATGGCCATGGAAAAAATAAGAACGAATAAGGTTGTGGAAGAAATACAGTTAATCATGTCTGCTTTAGACGGCTTTAATCCGGGTTCCGGCAATAAAATACCCAATTTAAATTATAAAAATTATGTGGATACCGCCCCTTTGGAAGAAGCGCTTTCGGTCATGGGAGCAAAACTCCGCGCCCTCAACAGCGGAAGCGACACAAGATATACTTACTATATGGGTTTAGATAATGTTTCCGAAGAACTTTGTCTGGAACTACTTACTAAACTGGATGACGGTACGGACAGTATTACCGTTTCAAAAGTCACTTCTTATGCGGACTCTGCACTCCTTCATTCTACAAAAGCCCGTCAAATATGCAAAGGCGGCGAACAGGGAAGGCTTACCGTTGATTTTTATTTCGGCAGTACCGCCAGCGCCGCTAAAAAAGAAAATAAATAGGTTTCGGTCGCTTCTCAACTTTTTAACCTTTTATTTATTTTCTAAATAATGCCTTGCTAAGTAAGTCCGAATAGACCCGTTTTCTTTTGATAATTTATAAAATCTTAAAAAGGTCCTTTCAATATAATCATTCAATGATGACAATCGGATGAAGAGTTGAAACAGCGTTCTCGTTCTTCGGTAAACGGATATTCGGTTGGGGCATAAGATACCGAAAGTTTTTTATTTTCTTAAAAATTTTTCTGTTTTAAACAGAAAACTTTTAAGACAAATTTTCTCTGTTTTATTTTGATTTGGTGTTGAAAAGGGGGTGCCTGTTAAAAACAGCCTTTGTATAAAAACAAGCATAAACATGGTTGATTGTTTTTTATAATTAATTTATCCGCCATCTGGATATCTGCATTTTTTTGAAGCTGGCAAAATTCTTCATCAAGCTTGCGTATTTCATTCTATGGGCTATAAAAAGATATTTTTGATCTCTTTCTTTTCCCGTTTTTTTCGCTTTAAATCCGACGGAATTTTCCGGTATCATTATACTATTTTCTTTAAAAAATTATCTGCTCGGGTTCGGTTGTAAACTTGAGCAGATATCTTTGTCTTTAGAGGTTTTTCAATCTTTTTACCCGAACCCGGATTACGCTTTATCCAAATAAGCTTTGACAAAAGCGCCATTGTCGGATATCTGCTGACGAAGCTGTTCGGCCAGCATCACATGTTTGTTACCGGAAGAGTAAACCTTTAATAACGGCCCGAGCCCCCCCAGGTCAATGTCCAAAATAACCGATTCGTGCACGGCCGGACGGCTGACCAAAACAGCGTACCTTTTCTCCGTAAATTCTCGGCCGGCGATAAAGTTCATTTCCCGCGGACTGAGGTTCCAGCTGGCGTAGTCCGCCTCATTTGCCTGCGGATTTCTGAAGAAAATGACTGTTTGGCACTGGCCGCGGATAACATCGCCCAACCCGTGGCTTTCCAAAAAGTTCGGTTGCTGGAACGCGCAGAGGAACGCTTGTCTTTTTTTACGGCCTTCTCGCAAGCCGACGATAAAACTGTCTTTAAACATCGGATGTTCCAACATCGGCGCCGTTTCGTCAATCATAATCAGGGACGGATTGCCGCTGGCGCTCGCCAAGGTGTGAATCCTGTGCATAATATAGCTGATAACTGCTGGCGCCAGAACGGCATCTTGGAAAATGTTTGTAAAGTCAAAAGCCATATAATGCGAAGACATGTCCAAATTGTCATCTTTTGAATTAAAAATCTTTCCGTACTGGTCATCATTGACCCAACGGAATAATTCACGCCGCATATATCCGTTCGGAGAAAAACAGCTCTTATACAGATTCTTTAAAATTCTTTCTTCCGGTCTCAGGTAGTTAAAAGCCGTTGTGACCGCTCTGGCAATCTCCTGTTCCGACAAAGCATCGGTTCCTCCGGTAATATCCCGCAGCCAAGTCCTTAAAAAAGCCCTGTTTGCGGAAGAATCCGGAACGGCAAACGGATTTAATGTCACATCGGCGTCATCTCCGTCAAAACGAACATACGGAGAATCTAACATTAAGGCGAAAACTTTGGCACCGTTGTTGCGGTCAAAGAAGTAAACATGCAGATCCTCAAACCGCATAGCCTGTCCAGCCAGGAAAGAGAACAAAGTTGTTTTACCTTGTCCCGTCGGACCGATAAGAGCGGTATGTCCTACGGCGTACGGTTCATCTGTCACATGAAATTGGAAGGAGTAAGCCGTTCCCGCAATGGTCTTGAAATAAGAAATCGGCCCCGGTCCCCAGTCGGATTTACTTAAACCTTCCGCCGTCTTGTCCATACTGATGGAGCAGGCGACGACATTGGATAAGTACAAGAAGGTTCTTGGGTATACTTCATAAGTGGGAAATTGGGAAAAATAACTGGCCTGCGCGACCCAGCCTTCTCTGACAGGGGTCACATTGTGCAGACGGCAGATTCTTTCTACTTCCTCCTGAGCAAAGGTTAATTCCTCCTTCGTTTCACCGAATAAATAAATTGTCATGGCATATTCATTCAGTGTTTGCGCGTCGGCATCCGTTGCGTCCAATAACTCCATTGCCTCCGTATATTGGTCGTATACGCCGGGAGACATACTGGTCATGGCGGCCATTTTTCTTTGCTGCATTAAAATTGCGTTAGCTTTAATAAAAGGAATCGCCTTGATGTTGTGGACAATGTGCAGCTCCCCGTCAATCGCCATCAGGTCAGCAATCATCTGCTCGTCCATAAAATCGCCGGGTTTGCGGATACCCATAATGACACACAGTTTTTCCTTATCCCCCGCAAAAAAGCGGATAAGCCCTTCATCTCCCGTAAAATGAATGTAATTTGTCGTTAAAAGGGAGTTTAAAACATCACCTTCTTCCCGTCCGACATGAGGTTGGGGCGGATTTAGCGGACTGGCTAGCTGCGCGAACAGCCAAAACGGGCTCTTATCAAAATTTTTTCCGTTCGGATGTTCGGAAACCAAAACAGGTTGGTACGGATCCATGATGGCTGTCAAAGCCTGTGACGCCTGATCCAAATCCCGCAAAGCCGACTTACGGTCATTGACGGAAATAACGGCGTAGTGCTTGTTCCTGTAAATGCGTTTCAAATTAATAAGCCATCTTTCGGAAATGGAATGAAGAAGGGGATTGGCGTGAGGATGAACCTCTTCCAATGGAACCCTTTCACGAATAGTAATAATGCGGGAAGTAATTTCCAGTTCCGCCATGGAGTCAATCCATCTTTTTTTCGCCTCCATAAGAGATTCGCGTTCTTCCGGCAAAAGGAGCGTGATATCCATCCCGTGCAATTCAAAAACGCGGGCAAGCGTCCCGTTTTTGCAGTGGATGGTCGCCCCGTCTATGTCCAGATAAGAGAAGGGCAAAAAGTCCGCTACCCTGGTTTCCTGAGGCTTCGGCAATATAAATTCACCGATTTTCGTAATAAAAAGGGAAGCAAAGGCAATAGCGGCAATAACCCCCAAGAAAGCTACAAAAACTTCCGAAGAAGAAACGGTCTGAACCAGCATGTCCATTAAACTGAAAGTATCCATAAAACCTTAAACTCCCTTGATTGATTATTTTTAAGACAGCTGCTTAAGGAGCCAGCTTTTTCCCCTTGCTTTTGTAAACATTATGACTTGCCGCACTCAGCGGTCCCCATGCCTTCATCATATTAGACATATGCGGTTCTTTTACGCCGAACATAATAATTAAAAGATGAACCGGAACAATTGTCCCTATAAATATCAAAGGGTTGAAATCAAACAAAGCCATCGTGATGAACATCATCGGAAATTGGATGGACAAGTTCGCTACAGCCGGAATAAAAGGAGCCCAAAAAAGACGAGGAGGCATTGCAACGGCTTTTAGAATAGGTACCTTCATGAAAAAATCCTTTAAAAATTTTCTTTTTCTTCTTTATACCCTCTAAAAAGAAGACACTCAAGAAAAAAAACGAAGGGTAAAAGAAATTTTCAAGAGTTTGTCAAGGTATCCCCCATCAGTTCAGCGGAACTTAAATCTTCATCGGAGTCCGTTGCGTAAGTGATAATCGCGCCCGCGACGGCAACGATGACCAGTCCGATGGCCAGAGAAGCGAACCATTTCCAGTTGACTTTGCCGAAAATGGCGCCGACCGCTAACCCGACCAGGCCGAAACCTCCGACAACGAAAATCACCGTCCGCGTGTTCGTAAAAGCATTCAGGAGTTTGTCAGTTACCGTCAGGAAAACATCACTGCCTCCTTCATCCGCAAAACCTGCCTGCATGAAAAGAAAGCTGAAAACGCCGATGAAAAGCCAAAAAGTTTTATTTTTTAAAAAAGACATGTCATTTCCTTTCTTTTTTTATTCAAGAGGATCATCCATTTCATCTTGCCAATACGAATTACTGAAACCGTCCGTTGTTGTCGTGTAGTCAATAATTGCACCTGCAACTGCCAAAATCATCAATCCCATAAGAAGTCCGCCGTACCATTTCCAATTTATCCGCCCGAAGATGGCGCCCAAAGAAGCTGCCATTAAGCCAAATCCGCCAAGAACGAAAACTATTCTGCGGACATTTTGAAAAACTTCAATCCCTTTTGTTATGACATCTTTAAAAGGGCCGGCACCTTCTATTGTGTTATCCGCCAAGGCCGATATGTATGGCAATAAGGTGAAAAGAAGAATGGAATAAAATAATAAAGCTTTTGACTTTTTCATATTTTTATCTTTCAGTTACTCTTTATTACCATAAAGTATCGTTTATATATTCTCCGCGTACTTGCGCGTCCGGAGCTTCTACTATAAAATCAACAAGGGCTCCTGTCAAGGAAATGACCATCAGCCCAAAAACAACCCCCATAAACCATTTCCAGTTGACATTTCCGAAAATGGCGTTGACGGAAAACGCTACCAGGGCAAAAGCGCTGGCCAATGCGGCGAGCGTTCGGATATATCCGAAGAGTTTGGCGCCGCTGCACAAGACGGAATTAAAAGGATTGTCGGGATCTCCGCAAGTGACTTCCGAAGGCGGCGTAGGATCCGGTTGGGACACCAACGTTTCTTCTTTTGCGTTTTTATCCACGATACACTCAAGATTTTCTGTCAAAATAGCATTAACACTATTGACAATAGCCATATTTGTAGGTGTACTTGAGGAAGGGTGATACCTTCCGTTTGGAAAAAATCTATCTTGTATAGCAGAAGAAAGCTCTGACTGGGTAGTGATGTTTGTGTTGGCATTTGAGGTTAGAGCTGTCCCAAGCTTTTTTATGAATTCACTTTCTCTTCCTTCGCACAGAGGAAACCCACCCTGTGTTAATTTTTCTAAGACTCCCTGTAAATTCCCGTTATTAAGAAAAAAATTTAAGGATACCTCAGTTTTTCCGTTCCGATGCTTTTCTTGGACAAGATATCCGAAACTAGAAGCATACTGTTGTGCCATACCGCTTTTATCTATTTTTGATACAAGAGCACCTGCATCAGCTTTGCTTTCTTGGAAAGAAAATATATAAAAAATTAAAAAAGAAGAGAGCAGATAAATCCGCATCATTGAAAAATGAATATGTATTTTCATCTGCTCCCTCTCTAATATTTACTTTCACAGACCGAAATTAAGTCAAGGTATCCGAAAAATCGGTTCCCAAGGTTTTAATATTCGTATTCGTTGTGTAGGTAATAATCGCGCCCGCAACGGCAACGATGACCAGACCGATAGCCAAGGAGGCAAACCATTTCCAGTTGACTTTACCGAAGATGGCGCCGACCGCCAACCCGACAAGGCCGAAACCGCCCACCACGAAAATCACCGTCCGCGTGTTCATAAAGGCGTCTACCAACTTTTTAACAACCGTCAGGAACGGTCCTTGAGGCGTTCCGTTTTGCGCGAATGCCGAACCTGTCAGCAGGCAAAAAACGAAAAGCCAAAGGAAAAGCCTAGAAAGTTTTATAGATTTCATAAACACCTCTCTTTGTTACTCAGTCAGAGTAGCATCTCCTAATGTATCTCCCAATTGAGTACCGGCAGAATCATCTGTAGCATAGTTGATAATCGCGCCGGCAACGGCAACGATGACCAGGCCGATAGCCAAGGAGGCAAACCATTTCCAGTTGACTTTGCCGAAGATGGCGCCGACCGCTAACCCGACCAAGCCGAAACCGCCGACGACGAAAATCACCGTCCGCGTGTTCTGGAAGGCGTCGGTTAATTTCTCTGTCACCGTTCCGAATGGACCGTCATCTTCTGCGAACGCTTGCGCTGCGAAAAAGACTGTGAATAAAAGAGTGTAAAACAAAAAAGACTTTAATGTTTTCATGATAATTTCCTTATCTTAAGTTGCTTTGTCGGGAAGACTTTATTAAAAATAAAGCTCCTTAATATCATTATAATTCATTTTTTTTGCAAAAGTCCATTAAAAAATTGTTCTGATGTGTTTGAACGGGAAAATTAAGATAATTTTGGCAAAATATAAAAATTTATGTTGTTTTTTTTTGAGAAAGAAGATAAAAAAGAAAAAATAACAAGGGCAGGTTAGGGTTTTTGGCCTTAATTTTCTCATGCAGCGCTGTTTTTAAGGAAAAATTGGAAAAAATGAAAAAGAAAAACCGGTTTGATTTATTTGCCTGTTTCTGCCTGTTGGCTTGTTTCCCCGCCTTTTCAGATGGAAGGGCGGAGGCCGTTGGTTTTACAAAATGGTTAAATCCGGAAGCTTTGAGGGATGGACAATCTCAACAGGCATCGCTTGAAAATAAATCTGACAAGGAAAAAGAAACGGAAAAACAAAAAACTGAAAGCGTTTCCTCTGAAGAAAAGTCTTTTGACGGAAAATCGTTGGAAGTTGAAAAGACGGAAGTCGCTTCTTTGACTCGGGAAGAGAAGGATGCGGCCGCCGATTCCTCTATTGCCGATGTGTCTTCCGTGAAAGGGACGGATGTCGTCGTGCAATCCGATTCAGGCGTTCAAAACTCCCAAAATTCTGATAATCAGTCTGTTCCGTCCGCTGTTAATGAAGCAAAAAAGGAAAATTCTTCTGTTACTTCTGAAAAGATGGCTTCCTCTGATCCGGATAGTAAAGAAATGCTGACCATCACTTCGGAGGGAGGTTTTCTGCTGCCGACTTATGTTTTGCCTGAGGTTCAGGAGGATATCCTTTCTGTTAAGTCCGGCCTTTTGCAACAGGATAGTCCGTTTAGGACTCCGTCTTCTCCTGAGAGGAAAAATGAAGGAAAAGAGGTGTCGGAGACGGCCGTCTCTGAAACAGAGGGGAAGGCTGTTCCGTCTTGGACGGATAAGGATGCTTCTTTTGTTCCTTTGAAGGAGGCTGTAAAAGAACAGAGCGAGATACAGCCGCCTGTTTTGCTGGATACGCCGGTTGACAATGTTTCGTCTGAGAAAACGGAAGAAGTTTCTTCTGAGGAGAAAGCGTCAAAAGTGGTTGTTGAAAATGCGACGGAGGAAGATAAGGCAGAGGGAAAGACAAATGAGGATTTGATGGTCCAGCGCCTTGAAAAAGAATATGAAGAAGCTTCCGAAGTTCTTTCCGAAACAGATTTGGCCCTTATCCGGTATGCTTCGGCAATTGCCGAAACGGCACGGGAAATTGAAAAATTAGAGGCCCAGGCCGCCGATGTTGTGGATCTTGATAATCCGGAGGAAGTTGAAGGTATTGCTTTGGCTTCTGCCGAAGAACTGCAAGAAGCGCTCCCCGAACAGGAAGAGGTGCCCGTTGTTGATAAACCGCTCCTTCTGCCGTTGGCTGCCCGTGTGGAAAAAGTATCGCAGGAAGAGGCGGAGCTTCTAGAAGAAGAATCGGAAAAGACGACAGTTTCTTCTGCGGAAAAAATTCTTCAGAAAGGGAAAAACGCATATAAACTTTTACCGAACGAGATTAAAATTTCTTTCCGTCCTGATAATGCGGAGATTTCCGGCCAGACTTTGAAATGGATACGCGCTTTCGCTTCGCAAATCGTCCAGGATCCGCAAAAGTATGTTGAAATGAGAGTGAGCGCTTACGGGCTGGCAGGCATTCAGTCTCGGCGAGTACTTTTGTTAAAAGGAACTTTGTTGGGGAGCGGTCTTAATCCTTCGCAGATTAGGATTGTTTCCACTCCCCGCGATTCTGATTCCATTGTTTTGAGAATTATGGAAAAAGAAGACGATGTGATAGAAATTACGGAATATTCGGGATTGGGAACGACGAAAAAGAAAACGATAAAAAGCTGGTAAGGTCTTTATGGACAAGGGATTTTCCGGTTTTTCGGAGGTTTTTCCGAAGGTGGAAAAAAAGTAAAGGGTTTGAAATAGGCGAGGGTTGGAATTCTTTTAATTGACAGAAGCGTTGTCTTCTATATGATAAAGGTATTTTAGAGAGAAAATTGTAACGCGTTAACTTAACTTAAAATTTGGAGAAATCCTAATGACAAAGAAAATTGTAAAAATTTCGTGTGTAGCTTTGATGATGTCGGCCGGCATTTTGTCTGCCTGCTCTTCTTGGCCTGTGGTTCGGCAGAATGCTTCGGCCGATTCCTATAAAGAGACGGAAGTTCAACCGACGGCTTCTACGGTTGCCGGGGAAAGATCTCCGCAAGATGTCGCTTTGAAAAGCGGCGGAAAAAGAGGGGAAGATCTGACAAAATCAACACCGCCGTCCAGTAAAAAGTCTGCTTTGGCTATTTTAGAGGCTGAGAAGAAAGAGGCCGCGGCAAAGGCTGCTAAAGAAAAAGCGGCGGCTAAACAAAAGGCGGAAGCAAAGAAAAAAGCGGCGAAAGCGGCACCGAAAAAGCCAAAGGAAACTCCGAAGCCCGTAAAGGCACCTCAGAAGAAGGAACAGGTTGCCGCACCGAAAGCTGCCGCTGCTGCTGTTGTTCCGACCGTTTCTGTGGATACGAAGGCCATAGATGCCAAAAAACAGGAACTTGAAAAATTACAGAAAGAACTGGAAGCTCAGAAAAAAGAGCTTGAAAAAATTCAAGCGAAGTTAGCTGCTGAGGAGAAGGCGAGAGCGGAAGCTGCCGATTCTAAAAAGCAGATGACAGAAAAGGAGGAAATTGAAGTCAAAATAGAAGAAGAAGTAAGGCAGGTACCTTCTGTATCCAAACGGGCAAAATCTGTTTATGCCGACACGGTTGAGGATTGGACGGCATACGAAGGGGCAACGTTACGGGGACTTCTTCAAGAGTGGGGAGATATTGCCGGCTGGCGCGTTGTCTGGAATATGGACAGGGATTATGTTTTGGAAGCCGGAGCCGTTTTCAGAGGTCGTTTTATTGATGTGACCTCGGCGCTTCTACGGTCTTTTGCCAGAGCAAGGCCTGCGCCTTTAGGAACATTTTACAGAGGAAACAAAGTCCTTGTGATCAGCACCCGGGAGGATGAAAATGCGGACTAGTAGATACGCAAAAAGAATGTCTTTCGCCGTTATGGCGGGAATGTTGTTTGTTTCGGCTTGTACAAAGTATGCCGAAAGGACATCGGATGAAATAGAAACGACTCTGGATCGGACAAGTTCCTATTTGGAACGGGCTCCGATTCCCCAAACTCCTTTGGATTTAGATACTGTTACGACGAAGGATGATATTTGGTTGGGCGAAACCAGTGTTAAAATGACGCAAGGGGATCCTTTACCGGCTTGGTTGGAAACTCCGAACGGCATTACGCTTGTTTTATCTGATCAGTTGGATTTGTCCGGAATGGCGAATCAAATTACTTTGTTAACCGGTTTGCCCGTTCGTTTGGAGGAGATTAAGTCTACCTCTCAGGCGGGTGGTGGTGCACAAGCCTCCAGCGAGGGGAAACAAAAAGAAGCTGTCTCCTTTGAATATGTTGGAAAATTGAGCGGTCTTTTGGATCAGATTGCTACTAAATACGGTGTCTGGTGGCGATATAAAAACGGGACGATTTCTTTTTATTCTATGGAAACACGAGTCTTTACGTTGTATGCGTTGCCTGTTGATACAACATTGAGTGCGTCTTTGCAAGGCGCTTCCACCAGTCAGGGCGGTCAGGGAGCTGCGACAAGTACTTTAAGTTCCAGTGCTAACCTCTCTTTATGGTCCAGTATAGAGTCCGGTTTAAATCAATTAGTCAGTGAAGGAGGATCTATTAGTACCAGTCCCGTAACCGGAACGGTAACGGTGACGGCTCCGCCGTTTACGATTCGTAAGGTAGCGCAGTATGTGCGTGACTTAAATGAGAAAATGTCCCGTCAGGTGGCTATTTCCGTTCAGATTTTGCAGGTTACATTGAATAATGACGATCAATACGGGTTGGATTTAAAACCGATCTTTAAAAACGCTTCTCTGGACGCCTCTCTCATTAGTCCGTATTCTATTGATCCAGCGGGAAGTGCCGGTTTAATTTCAATGGCTCTTGTGAATCAAAATTCTAAATTTGACGGAACGACCGGAATTATTCAGGCCTTGTCTATGCAGGGGAAAACTTCTTTGGTGACGAGTACCAGTGTGACGACATTGAATAACAAAGTAGCACCTGTCCAGGTGGCAACGAGTGAAAACTATGTGTCTGAAACTCGGGTTGAAACGACAGGTTCGGGTTCTGATGTGTCTACTTCGTTGGAGTTGTCTACGGATACTTTGAACTATGGTTTCACAATGGAAATCCTGCCCAGGATTTTGGATCATGGTCGGTTGATTATTCTGTTCACGATGACTTTGACGGATTTGATTTCTTTGGAAACTTTCCCTGAAGGGGGTGCTCAATCCGGCACGGGAACGACCTCCGAAGAGGACGGTGGTGCGACTGAAGAGGGATCAGATAACGAAAACACGACATCTGTTGTTCAGTTGCCAAAAATGCAGACTCGCGGCTTTGTTCAGGAAATCGCGATGAGATCAGGTTCTACTTTGATTTTGACAGGGTTTGAACAGCTTCAAAACTCTGTGGACACTGCTGGCATCGGACAGCCGAAGATGTCCTTGCTCGGCGGGCGGGCTTATAGCACGAACTCAAGAAGTGTTCTGGTTGTTTTGCTGACGCCCGAAGTTTTGGAATCTCCTCTTTCTCCGGAAAGCAGGATGACTTCAACCTCTTATTAAGGAGAGCTAAGGTAAATGGCTGAAGAAGATAAAAACGAAATGTTGGATTCTGCTTCTGAGAACGGACCGACGGGGCTGACGGATATGGAAGCCCCTCCGGCCGAAGAAGGGCAAGTTCCGACGGGTTCTACGATTACAGTTAACGGAATTGTTTATGCCGTCAGTCTGTTTTGGCAGCCTTTGCAGGATCCTGACAATCCTCTTGCTGAAATCAGAGAAACGGCCGCCGGTGAAGAGGGCTCTGACCTTTACTGTATTCGTCAGTCCGGAACATATCAGTATGGTTTGGCTAAATCTTCCGAAGGTCATCGGGAAGGCCAGATTGCCGTGGCGATTTCTATTGCGGATGCTTTTTCGGACAGACCCTCCTTGGTTGGTGTTTTCCGGGTCAAAGAAGGTTGGTGGTTTATTGCCATCCGTAATGATGTTATTTTGTCCGAGGAAGATGTCTTATATCTGAATGAAGAAGATGCACAAAGAGCTTTCTATGCCATGATGGCGGTGCCTGACTGGGGTCGTAAAATTGCTCCTTCCGAGTGGGGAATTGAAGGAACGCAGGAAATCCCCTTGGCTGAGATTTTAAAACGGTCCAGCCAAGTCAGATTGGTGCGCTTGAATTCGGCGAAGAACACAAAAGTCTTGATCGGAATGGTGGTCGGCCTTGTGCTTCTTATTTTCTTGGTTGTTCAGGTTTTTATGTCTTTCTGGAGCGATTCGGATATAAAGAAACAACAGGAAAAACAGGTGGTTGCGCCGGTTGCTCAGGTTGTTCCGGAGGTTGTTGTCCCGAAACCTTGGGAAGAAATTGTCCATGTGCCTGATTTTGCAAGAAGGTGCGAAGATGTGGTTAAACAGCTGAATGTCTTAACGGTGCCGGGATGGGCTCTTGATAAGGTGACTTGTACACAGCAAGATATTAAAATTGAGTGGGTTAATTCTTGGAACCCAGGCGGAAGAATTGCCTGGCTGCGCAGTGCTTTTAAAGAGTATGAAATTCAAAATGTGGAATTGACAATTGATGATGCCGGGGAGAAAGCGGAAGGCGTTTATAAGTTGGAAGGCTTGAGAAAGTATACTTCCGATCCGTCTTTGTCCATGAAAGATCTGAGGGAAAACCTGGTAGATATTTCTCAGGCGATTAATAATCCGATTCGTTTAACAGAACAAAGCCTGACTTTGGAAGGGAGAAAAAAGGAAGTCATTAAGTTTATTGTCTTTTCTTTTGACTCTGAATACACGCCGACGGAATCTTTGCCCTTTTTTGAGAAGTTTTCCGGATTGGATTTAACGAAGATTGAATATAACTCGTCACAAAAATCAACAGATAAAAAATGGAAGTATGAGGGACGTATCTATGAAAAATAAGCAAGTATCCACACGAATTGTTTCTGTCATGGCTTTGACGGCTCTGTTTGCCCATATGGCCAAAGCGCAAGTTGAAAACCAGCCGGATCCGGGGATGTCTTTTGATCTTCTCGGCGTGCAGGAGGAAGCTCCGGTCCCTGCGACCGAACCGGTTGTTTCGGCTCAGGTTCCCGAAGAGTCGGCTGTCGCCGTCCAAGAAGAGGCTGCTGTCGTTCAACAGGATTCTTCTTCCACTTCAGAGTCAGAGGGGGTTGGGGAGGAGGTTGTTCCTCAGTCTGTTTCTGATGAAGTCGTTTCTTCAGAGGAAAGCGCTCCCGTTGAAGATGCGACTGATATGGACATGATGGGGCAGTGGGATAATTCTTTTGTGGATACGGTAAATGAAGAGCTCACCGAAGATACGGTTATCTCTTCCGAGGAATCTTCTGCTGAAGCCGGACAGAATGGGCTGGATAATGTGTTTGAAACCTCCGCTTCTTTTTCGCAGGAGACTGCTGAGGTCAATGAGCCAACGTTGGCGAAAACAACAGACATGCCTTTGCAAATGCCGTCTCTGGAAGAATTGAATCTTAAACCGATAGATACGGATGTTCCTGAAACGGCCACTCCTTCCGAAAAACTTTTGGGGCGGATTCCTCAGGATGTTTTCCAACAGATGGCTGATGTGGAGAGGCACAATGTTTTGTTAAAACTTCAGATGGAACAGCAACAATTGGCTTCCGATTTGGAAACTTTAAAGGCTTCTTATCGTCAGGCGCGCCTTGAGGAGATAGAAAAGCGTGAGAGTGTTGTCAGAGAGCGCGTGAAATGGCTGCAAGATCAGGAAATGAATCGTCAGGCAATTCTTGAGAAAGAAAAGCAACTGGAATTGATGAATAAACAGATTGAAGAGGCTGCTTTAAGAAAAGAAGAACTTCGTCGGGAAGCTCAGGCCCGTCGTTTGGAGGAAGAACGTCGTCGCAAGCAGGAAGAGGAAGAGAAAAAACGTCGTGAAGAAGAAGAGGCCCGGAGAAAAGCTCAGGAAGAAGAGGAAGAACGTCAGATGAAAGAGATGATGGCTCAGGCCGGCGTCACTGTCATTCAGGGTCCAAACGGTTTGATTGTGCAGCAGGGAGCAATGCCGGGAATGCCCGGAACACCTCAGGCGGAACCCCAGAAAAAAGAACCGCCGAAAGTGGCGCGTTTCTATCGCGTGACGGAAATCAAGGGGACTGGAGATTCTTTAACCGCCCGTTTGACTTCTTTGAATGAGGAAGGGCCTTCTTTCCTGGTGAAAAAAGGATCCAAGCTTTTGACGGGACATACGGTCAAATCTATTTCCAAAGACAATGTGATTGTTGAGATGGATGGCGTACAGGAAACTTTAGGTGTCGGAATTTTCTTGCCGGAAGGGGAAGATTTTTCTGAGCCTAGCGGAGGAAATGCTAAGAATACTAATCAGGCCTCCGTGTCGGCAAATCCTCAATTTGCACCTATGGGAATGAAGGGGCCGCGCGCAATTTCTTTCCCTTAAGGGAAAAAGCGGATTAACCCTTTTGGAATAGAAAAGAGGAAATAATGGTAGAAGGCTTTCCTAAACAGCCGAAACAAGGAGGATCAGACTCTTCTAAAAAAGGGTCTGGTTCTTCTTCTGCCGTAAGATCGGCTTTTTTCTCTTCTGATTCTTCTAATGAAGGGGAGGCGAAGGCTTCCTATCTTTATACGCCGAGTTTTATTGCGTCTTTGTTTGACAATGGTATTGAATGCGTGACGGCTCCGAACGGAGAACTTCCTGTTAAAGCCGAAATGCAGAATTTAGTAGCTTTGTTTACAAACGGACGCTTTTTTGTTTGTGAGTCTTATAAGTTTGACGGTCGCGTTTTGAACTTTGAGGTTCTGGCCCGTAAAAGGCAGTTTCAGGTTGAAGCGCCTGAATATGTGCCGATGTCCGTCATCAACCAGATTTACGAGTATGTTAAAAACTCGTCAAAGGGTGATGTTTTTGGCGTTGGCGTTAATCAAGATCAAGTTAAGATGCAGAAGGAGTTTGTCGCTTTGGTGGCGAAGGCTTCTTCCAAGAAAGTGTCAGATATTCATATTGTCGTGGCGGATCAAACGGCTGTTATGTTCCGGGTGAACGGGCTGATGCAGACGGAAATGGAATACGATAAAGCGTGGGGCGAATCGTTTGTTCGCGCGATTTTCGCTTCATCTGATATTTCGGATGCCAACTATTCCCAAAATGAATATCAGGCGGCGCAAAAATTGGGAAAAACGCCTTTGAGGGGCTCCCACGGCAAATTGATGTTGCCACAGAATGTGTTGGGTATTCGTCTTCAGTTCAACCCGATTGCTTTCGGATCCAGATATGTGGTTTTGCGTTTATTGTATGCGGATGACGATCCGAGTAAATCCGGCGATGTCATGTCCTTAGGGTATACGGAAAAAGAGGCAGAGATTTTTGAGCGTTTACGCGCCGTTCCGACCGGGATTGTTATCGTGTCGGGGCCGACGGGGTCAGGAAAATCAACGACTTTACAAAGAAATATGATCTCCATGCTTCGGGAAAGAAATTATGAAATCAATCTTATTACCGTGGAAGACCCTCCGGAATATCCGATTCCCGGCGCTCGCCAGATGCCGGTGACTAATGCGCCGACGGAAGAGTTGAAGGATAGAGAGTTTACGAAAGCTTTGGCTGCTTCGTTGCGTTCTGACCCGGATATGCTGATGATTGGTGAGATTCGTACTCTTTCTGCCGCGCAGTTGGCGTTTAAAGGCGCTTTGTCCGGCCATGGCGTGTGGACGACTCTGCATGCAAACAGCGCGCCGGCAACTTTGTTACGCTTGAGGGACATGGGGGTTGAAAACTTTAAATTAATTGACCCGGAATTAATCAAAGGCTTATTAGCTCAACGTTTGTTCAGACGCGTGTGTCCGTATTGTCGGGTACCGGCTACGCAACAGCCTGGCAATCCTGTTATTAAGAGGTTGCGCCGCGCTTTGGGCGACTTCGGAATGGAACAGAGTTTTTTAAGAGGGCCGGGTTGTCCCCACTGTGATTTCAGAGGTGTAAAGGGCAGAACTTCCATCGGGGAACTTTTGGTTCCGGATGCGATGTTCTTAAACCTGATGGGAAAAGGGGAAAACAAGAAGGCGATTGACTATTGGACAGGGGATTTGGGCGGCCGGACGATGAAGGACTGCGCTTTGGAGCGAATGCTGAAGGGCATAGTAGATATTGAAGAGGTTGAACGTTGGTGCGGTCGTTTGGACGAGCGTCCGGTTTATTAACACCAGGAAAGACAAGGTAAAAAGAGATGGCTGAGAAGAAAAAAGATTTAGGAAAAGTTAAAAATCCGGCTTTAATTAAGGCAATGCAGTCTTTAGGAAAAGTGGAGCGTTTGTATGCTTTGGCTTTGGTGCGTATGGACGGTAAAGGCCGTTTGAAAATTTACCGGAAACTTTCTTCTTTGTTAAAAAACAGATTCTCTATGATGGATTCTTTGGAACGGCTTTATGATATTGCTTCTGACGGCGGAAAAAAGGCCAATGAACCTTTGGCTATCGCGATTGCGCAATGGGCGCGTTCTTTGCAAAACGGTGATACGTTCGCGGTGGCGTTGAAGGGATGGGCTCCCGCTTCTGAATTGCTGATGTTATCCGTCGGCGATGTGGCGCAATTGGATATTGCTCTGGACAACCTGATTCATGTAACGGAAGGTATCGCCAGAATGAAGGCACCGGTTGTCGGGGCGTTGGCGTATCCTATGTTCTTGATGTTTTTAACCGTTGTGATTATTTGGGCTGTCGGAAAATACATGGTGCCGCCGATGGCAAACGCGGCGCCCGGACTGGTTTGGCGCGGTCAGGCAAGAACTTTGATTGATTTGTCCGACTGGGTTCAAGCCCATCAGACCGGAATGTTTTTGTTTTTACCGATTGTCTTTCTGATTATTGGCTTTACTTTGTCTCGTTGGAAAGGAAAAGCAAGGGCCTTTATGGATAATTATCCTCCTTATTCCATTTATAGGATTTTCGTGGGGGTGAGTTGGCTTTTGGCTTTATCCTCCTTGGTGAAAGCCGGCACGCCGGTGTCGCGGGCGTTGAGATCTTTAAGGGATAATGCTTCTCCTTATCTTTTATATCGGATTGAAAAAGCATTGGTGTTTATCAATAACGGTGACAATTTGGGGGATGCCTTGTATAAGACAGGGTTGAATTTTCCGGATAAGGAAATTATAGGAGACTTGCGGATTTATGCTGAATTGGATAATTTCCAGGCGGCATTGGATCAATTAGCGAACAGTTGGCTGGAAGACAGTATTCAATCCATCGGTTCCAGGGCGGAAATTTTAAATACCGTGGCTATTTTAGGGGTTTCCGGTGTGATTGCCTGGGTTGTTTTAGGGACCTTTGACATGCAGGATCAGCTGACCAAAACGATGGGCGGGTAAGTGGCCGGATGAACAAGATTAAAAAAGTTTTTTTTTAATATGTCAAAAGTTATAATTTTATGACTAAAAAAAAGGTTGTTTTTTTCAAAAAAACTTGCTTCACTATGAGAAAAGGAGTATTTTGAAAAAAAAGCATAAAAGTTTCCTCTTTTTAAGAAAAAGAGGTTTTGCCTAAAAAGATATGGGCATGTTGTTGGGCTGAAAGCTTAATTTTTTGAAAGGAAAAATAAAAATGTTGCATACACAAGAAAAAGGTCGGTCTATGATTGAAATGCTGGGCGTGCTGGCGATTATCGGTGTTTTGTCCGTCGGCGGTTTGGCTGGGTATAACATGGCGATGGGACGGGTTCGTGTAAACCGTGTGATTGATGATTTACAGTTGGTGGCGGTGAATATTCGTACGGCTGTTCCGAACGGGGTTTATGACGATATTGGTACCATTGCCAACAATATGAAGATTTTAGAAGACTTGAACGCCAATCTTGGTTCTTTGGGCGCCGATGCAAGCGCGAAGGTTGTAGAGCAGAATTCAGGGGGTACTGGTACCACTAAAATTAACGATCGTTTTGCCATTGTCTTTACGAAATTGCCGTTGGATGCCTGCCGTCGGATAGCGGGGCTTGATTGGGGTACCGGGGCTTATGTGGCAGCTTCTGCGGTTACAGCGGACAGTACCGTGACAACAACAACTCCGACCGGAAAATCTGAGGCGATTACTACATGTGGCAGCACTGATCCGATTGCAGATTGGTCTTTGATGTTGAAATAGTTTAGACTGTTGTGAAAGAAAGGTCTGCTTTTAAGCAGGCCTTTTTTTATGTTTGGGTAATGTTTTTATGAAAACCGTTTTTGGTCTGAGGAAGGATTTTATAAAAAATCATTTTTTC
>CASFRQ010000112.1 GCA_949296785.1 uncultured Alphaproteobacteria bacterium | reverse complement strand
TTGAAGGAAAATTTATAAGGTAAAGGGTGAAAGAAAATGGCGAAAGTGGTGATGATAGGATACCCCCTCTTGGAAAAAAAATGGGTGAATTCTTTTAATTACTGGATACAAAAGTATAATCAGGATAATTTATTTTTGCCTTTATCTGTTAAAAATGAGGATTTGGAAACGGTTTTGAAAGCGTTGCCGAAGATGGGGTTTGAAGCGGTTGTCGCAGATATTTCCTCTTCAAAAGAAATTTTAAAATATCTGGATTCCTGGTCCAACGAAGCGCACATAACGCAAAGCGTCAATGTTGTTTCTTTTGAGAAAGACGGACGAGTACGCGGTCATAATTTTATGGGGGAAGGTTTTATTGAGAATATTTTTCAAAATAATCCCGGTTTTGAATTTAATGGAAAAACAGCTGTCGTTTTAGGAACGGGTTCTTCGGCAAAAGCTGTCGGTTGTGCTTTGTTAAAAGAAGGTATTGGGGAGATTTACTTTATTTCCCGCCATAAAAATAAAGCAGAGGAAAGTATTAAAGCTCTTAAAGGCAATATCCATGTTCTGGAATGGGATAAAATGGACGAGGTTTTACCGAAAGCGGATGTTTTAGTCAATGCAACACCTTTGGGAATGAAAGGTTTGGATGATTTGAAAATTGATATGCCTTTATTGAAAAACAACTGTCTTGTCTGTGATTTAGTATACTTGCCTGCGAAAACTTTTTTTGTCAATGAAGCAGCTAAGCGGGGATTGCCGGTTTTAGACGGACTTTCCTTATTACTGCAGCAGGCAAGAATGAGTTTTCATTTTTGTTACGGTATTTTGCCGGATATAGATTCGAAAGTGCGTGAATTGGCCGAGGCGTAAGGAATATAACTTTATATTTTAAGGGAAATTTTAATGAGGGAAATTGTTTTTGATACGGAAACAACCGGTTTAAATCCGCAAGCCGGCGATAAGATTGTTGAAATCGGCGCTGTGGAACTGGTCAATCATGTGCCTTCAGGCAGGACTTTTCAGGTGTATATCAATCCGGAAAAGGAAATGTCGGAGGAAGTTATCCGTGTTCACGGTATCACGAATGAATTTGTAAAAGATAAGCCGGTTTTTGCCGAAATTGCCGACGATTTTTTGAATTTTGTCGGCGAAGACGGAATTTTGGTGGCGCATAACGCGTCCTTTGATATGAACTTTATCAATACCGAATTGATGAATGTCGGTAAAAAAACGATTTCAAATGACAGAGTTGTTGATACATTAATTATCGCCAGAAAGAAGTTTCCCGGCTCGCGCGTTTCTTTGAACGATTTGTGTAAAAGGTTTAATATGGACTTGTCCGCCCGCGTTTTTCACGGCGCTCTTTTGGACTCTCAGCTTTTGGCTGAAGTTTATTTGGAGCTTTTGGGTGGAAAAGAACCTTCTCTGGTGTTAAAAGAGGAAGAAGAGGAAAAGAAAGCTGTCGCTTCGTCTGACGAAAAAGAGATTCTTTCGGGGAGGAAAGAATTTCACGCCCCTCGCCTTTTTGAAATTTCCGCTGAAGAATTACAGGCACATGACGCGTTTGTCAGTAAAATGAAAAATCCCCTTTGGCTGAAAGAGGAAAAAGTTTCTCAAAATGAAGAACAGGTAATGCAGGCGGCTTCTTAAATGGCTTATGTTTTAAAAAAGGCTCCAAAAAGAATTATCTGTATCGTCGGTCCGACGGCGTCCGGAAAATCGGGATATGCTTTAAAGGTTGCGCATGAAACGGGCGGTGAGATTATTAACGCGGATTCCATGCAGGTGTATGAAGATTTACCGATTTTGACGGCTCGTCCGTTACTTAAGGAACAAGAAGGCGTCAGACACCACTTATACGGTTTTTTGACACCTTTAGATGAATTTTCGGTTCATTTATGGCTTCAAAGGGTGGCGGAAAAGATAAAAGAGGTTGAAATTCCCATTGTTGTCGGCGGAACGGGGTTTTATTTTAAATGTTTAACGGAAGGATTGTCGCCTTTGCCGGATATTAATGAAGAAATCCGCTTAAAAGTCCGTCAAATGCCAATAAAAGAGGTTTTAACACTTGTTAAAGAGGTAACTTTTAAAGACCCTCAAAGGGCCAGGCGCGCTTTGGAAGTTCAGCTTCAAACAGGAAAAACCCTTTCCTATTGGCAGGGATTGAAAAAAAATAAATACATAGACGGGGATTTTAAAATGTTTTTTATCAATCCACCCCGTCCCGTCTTGTATGAACGGTGCGACAGGCGTTTTGATGAAATGCTTGAAAAAGGCGCTTTAAAGCAGGTCAAAGAATTTTACGAAAAACAGTATCCTCAAACTTGTTTTTTATATCACGCATTGGGCGTAAAAGAATTGATAAGTTTTATTAAGGGAGAAACCCCTTTTGAAAAAGCCGTTTTATCGGCGAAGCAGGAAACGCGCCGGTATGCCAAGCGGCAGATTACCTTTTTTAAAAACCAGTTTTCCGGTTATGAAATTGTGGAAAACATCGCCTGAAGGAAAGGTTAAAAAAAGCTTTTATCTGAAAGCTGTTTTGTGTTAGAATGCCCCCAGCATTTTGAAAATCAAACATTTTATTCTCTGCAAAGGATTTTTTAGGTATGTCCCAAAAAAACGAAGCTCAAAAAAATGAAGAAATCATGAAAGACAGTCCTTTTTCAACGCCGATTAACCTGGACTTGCCGGAAACAAAAGCCGAAAGTCCTTGGTGGGGAAAAAAGCTGAATCTTTTCGCGTTGGCTTTGACCGTCTTATGGGGCTATATCGCGACGGATTATTTCGTAACGGCCGGCTGGTGGTCTAACCGTTTTGAAATGAGTCCGCCGGAGTTTGTCGGCTTTATTTCCGGAATGGTTCTGCCTATCGTGATTATTTGGCTTCTGGTGGCTTATTTTGAAAGAGGTATGCAGTTTGAGCGGGAATCCAAAATGTTGCGCGCCTATATGAATCAATTGATTTATCCGACGGAAGAAGGGGCGATGTACACAAAATCCCTGACGGACGCTTTAAGACTGCATATTAAGGAATTCAGATCGGTGTTCGCGCAGATGACGGATCAGGTCGGCAAGGTGGAAGGGAATTTGAATACTTGGATTAAAGAACTGGGCGGAATTGTAACTCATTTGGACAAGGAAACGGTCGGTTCGGTGGCTTCTTTGTCAAAACATATAGAGGATTTATCTTCCTCTTCTGCTTTGATAAACGGTTCTTCAAAAGAGATTCTTGCGGCCGTGGAGGAGAAGGTAAAGACTTTGCAGGAGGCTAATTCCTTAATTTCTTCTTCATTTGCCGGCGGCTATGGCAATTTTGAAGAGCAGTTGAAAAGAGTGAACGGCATTTTGGACTCTTTCAGAAAAACGCAGGATCAGGTACAGCAAAATGCAGATCAGATGGAGACTGTTTCCATTTTAATCAAAGACAGCGCGGATCAGATGGAAAAGACGGTTAGTTCTTATACGGGAGAATTATCGGATTTCAGGCGGGATTTTGAGGCAAGAAGCGATGATGTCATCGATTCGTTTAAATCTCAAAGCCAGCAATTAGATAAAGAATTAGATAAAGTCTCCGACCGTATTCAAAAGATTGAAGAAGGGTTTGGCAGCCGCGTTCAAGAACTTTTGTCAGCTTCAAAAGAAGCTTTGTCCAATTTGGAAACCGTCAGGGATGATATTTCCGCCAATTCCGCCGGTTTGCAGGAAATGATTGATAAAACGCAGACGAGGTCGGAAGAGTTCTTTGGGCAATTCAAGGACAGGATGTCTCAAATGAACGAGTATGCGGATGAAGCTTCCCTTCATGCTCAAAGAGCGGCAGTCTTCATTGAAGAGAAGAATCAGGAGCTGGCGGATTTTTCCAAAGATGCTATGGATAAGCTGGAAATGATGTCTCAAGTGGTCAATAAGGAAACCGTTCAGTCTTTGGAAAATATTTCCAGCTCGTCGCAACAGATTGAGGAAATTAAGAATTCCTTGGCTTCTCAGATTGACGATTTAAAAGAAACGGCCGCGTTGATAGTTTCCCAGTCCAGAGTTGCCGAAACGACTCTCGGACAGCAGATGAAGCATATCAACACTGTTTCGGCCAGAATTGAAGAAGTTAAAGATGAAATCAAGTATCAAGTAGAGGATTTGACGGCAGCTTCCGGTGTTTTGGATAAAGATACGAGCGCAGCTTTGAATTCTCTCCGTCGGCAGATGAAAGAGTTGGAAGATCATATTGAAAAGATTTCCAAAAAATCCGCCGATGCTAAAATGGTTTTGCATACGCATGTGGAGGATATTTCCTCCGTTGTTTCTCGGGCGGAAGACGCTGCTGTCCAAATCAATCAGGTTTTGGGCGGGCAAGTGGAAGGGGTTGACCGCCTGATGGAACGGATGAAGGAGAGGACGGAGGAAATTTCCGCCGCTTTGTCTGAACAAAACGATAATGTTTCCAAAACTTCCGATTTAATGCAACAGGCTTCCGAACGCGTCGTACAAACTTTGGAGGCGCACAGCGGTACTTTGAATTCCAGCAGTACTCAAATTATTTCCCTGATGTCCGATATGATGGTTCAGATAAACCAGCAGGTTTCTCAAGTGGACAATCTTTTGAAAAAACGGGAAGAAATGCAGGAAGAGGCCTCCAAACGCATGCAGGAACAGGAAGCCAAGCAGAAAGAAGAGCTTCGTATTCGGATGGATGCGTTTAATAAGAATATCTCCGAAATTATTGAAAAGATTAAAACGCAACAGACAGATTCGTCCAAATACCTGACTGATCAGTATTCTTACCTGGAAATAAAAATGGATACCTACGCATCTCGTCTGAATGAAAAAGAAAAGGAAATAGACCTGAAAAGAACAAAACTTCAGGAAGAATCTTCTCAAAAATTATTGGAACAGGATGCAAAACTGAATGAACTGATGAGTTCACACGCAGCCTCTTTGGATCAGAATATTGAAAATATCATCTCTAAGATGAACATGATTAAAGATATTTTGGGTGATCAGGCAGATTCTTTATTCAAAACTTCCGAGAAAGTAGCAGAGAAATTAGGCGGAGTCGGTCAGATTTTGTCCGAAAATACGCAATCTGTCCACAATGCCGTTGAAGCTGTTGAAGGAAAAGTCGGGGAGCTGGTTGCAAAATTCGGCGAATCTTCGGCGTCTTTTGAAACAATGTCGGATGAGGCGGTCAGAAAAGCTTCCGAGGCGGGTTCTTTAATTGATTCTTACAGGGATTCTCTGCACAAAGCCGGTGAAGAGCTGATGGAAAAAGCCGGACAGATTGGTGAAATTTATACCTCTTATGCTCAAATGTTGGAAAAAAATGTGGAAACAACCAGCCAGCAGTCAAAGACCATTCAGGAAACAATGCAAAGGCAGGCGGCGGATTTGGCGGATATTACAAATGCCGTGGCGACTCAAATCCGACTGGGGGAAGTTTCCATGGACCAGCAAGCTCAAAAGCTGAACGAAACCGGCGACAATGTGATTTTAAAGGTTCAATCCGTTAATGAAGTTATTCAAAAAACGGCAAGCAGTATTTTGGATGTCGCGACGAAAATAGGTTTTGAACTGAAGTCAATCAGTGAAAATCTCAAAGAAAGAAATCAGGAAATTTCCGAGGAAACTTATCAAAGTGTTGAAAAGACAAAACAAGTTGCTTTGGGAATCAGCCAACATGCCGATTATTTCAATGATATCTTAAAAGACATGGTTGCCAAGATTGAGGAAGCTTCCGGTGCGCTTGTTTCTCAAACGGAGACAATCAATACAGCGGCTGATTTATCAAAAGAACAGATTAAATCTGTCAGCGCCGAACTTTCGGATCAGTCCGGTAAGATACAAAGTGTTACGCAAGAAACTTTGACTTCTATCCGGTCATTGGATGCGGAGTTGCAAGAACGTGTAAAGGAATTTTATTCGGTAGCTTCTTCTTCCGATGAGAAAATCAAAGGTTTGGAGGCAACAGTTGGACAAATTGGTCAAAATTTTGAAGATATTTCTAATAAAGGAACAGTTCAAGTTTATCTGGCCAGCGAAAAACTGAAGGGAGCATTTGCCGAAATCGCCGATTATACGGAAAAAGTCGGATTGGGTGTGCAAACGGCCGGAGAAAACTTAATCCGTCAATCGGATGTGATGAATGAAGTGGCTGAAAAAGCTTTGAAAAAGCTAAAGAAATTGGATGAGCAATTGAAAGGCAGTATGGGTGACATGATGAAAGTCAGTGATCATGTGTCCAACAGTTCCTTAAAGCTGGGCGGTGCGTTTACGCGGCAGATTCAAGCGCTGGTGATGGCTTCTAAGACAGCAGAAGGATATGTTACTCTGCTTGGCAAAAAGCAGTCCGAACATTCCGCGGACAGATTTATCAAAGATGCCGGCTTGATTTTGGATAATTTGCAAAACCTGTCTATTGATATTGCCCGTTTGTTCAGTCCGGAAACCGAAGAGGAATTGTGGAAGAAATATTATGCCGGGGACCATACGGCATTTATGAGGTACCTTTCCAAAACAATGGATCAGGATCAGGTGGATCGTATCCGGAGTTTATTTGAAAAAGACGAGGACTTTAGAGGATATACTTCCCGTTATATGTCCGAGTTTGAATCCATTACCGCAAAGGCAAAGGAAAACGCCCGTTCTGATGTTTTGATGGCGTTGCTTATCGGTTCCGATGTCGGCAGGTTGTATATGGTGCTGTCAAAAGCTTTAAGTAAAAAGTAATGATGCCTGGCATTGATTTGAAGAAGGGAAAATCTTTAAGTTTTCCCTTTTTTATTTTGTTTCGTAGGAAAGTTTTGTAAAAAAACTGTTAGTTATTCGGAGACGAGGTGTAATTTAAATGCTTTTCATCCAATTATGATGAATGTGTGATAAAACATATTAAAAGAGATGAACTGAGTTATGACTATGCTCTTAAGGTTTAAATCAGAAGGAAAAAACGTTTTTTCGTTTAAGCGAATCTCCCGGAAAGCCAGAGTCTAAAAAATCATAAAAAATAAAATAAGAGAAATGAAACAACAAAACATCCTGATTTCCAAAAGACTGTCTGTTCATCGGCCGAAGCAAAGGATAAGTACTCCTTATATTAAGACAACGAATTTTTTATTATATTCCAACCATAATTGAACCAAATTTTTTATAAAACGAATTTGAAATTTAGAAAAAGCATTTTTTACAGTAAAATTTTTTGACCGAGAGTGTAAAAAACTGTGAGAAAACAGACGAATTTTGAAACAAAAACATCCGCCGGATGATTTTTGACCAGCCGGCGGACAGAGAATATGGAAATAATTGAAAAATGTTTTTTAACTTTCCTGTTCCAGGTTGCCGAATTCCGTGAATTCACCGTTGAAAAACAGGTTGGCCGTTCCCGTAGGGCCGTGACGTTGTTTGGCAATGATAGCTTCCGCTTTTTTGGCAATATCCAGTTTTTTTTGTTCCCATTCCTGCATCCTGAGCTGAAATTTATCCTGCGTTTCATTTCCCCTTTGCTGAGGAACATCGTTTTGCAGATAGTAAATTTCCCGATACACAAACATGACAACATCCGCGTCCTGCTCAATGGAACCGGATTCTCTTAAGTCCGAAAGCTGCGGCCTTTTGTTGTCTCTCATTTCCACCAAACGGCTAAGCTGGGATAAAACCAGGACCGGAACATTTAATTCCTTTGCCAGAAGTTTTAAAGAGCGCGTGATTTCCGATAATTCCTGCACACGGTTGTCCGTTCGCCCGGAACCGGAAATCAGCTGCAGATAGTCAATGACAATCAAGGCCAATCCTTTATCTTTGTCTCGTTTCAGTCGGCGCGCTCTTGTTTTAATGCCGTTGACCGTAATGCCGGGCGTATCATCAATATACAAAGGTAATTTATTCAATAAAGACAATGCACCGGCCATTTCATCAAACTGTTCCGCTTGCAGACGGCCGCGGCGCATATCATGGCTGCTGATATGGGTATAGGTGGATAAAATACGTGTGGCCAGCTGTTCGGTGGACATTTCCAGAGAAAAGAAAGCGACGGCTTTTTTCTCCTGCTTCTTTTTATTTTCTTCTTCCAGCTTTTTTGCAATATTAAAAGCTATGCAGGTTGCCAAGGCGGATTTGCCCATCGCCGGTCGTCCCGCCAGAATAATCAGGTCAGAATCGTGCAGGCCGCCCATCAGTTTGTCTATGTCTATCAACCCCGTCGGAAGCCCGGAAATGCCGGAAGGATCCTGCATCGCTTTTTCCGTCATTTGCAGAGTTTCTTTTAAACCGGATAAGAGGGGTACAGGCCCGCCTTCCAGTTCACCTTCATTAGCCAGTTCGTAAAGTTTGTGCTCTGCTGTTTCTATCTGTTTAGAAGCGTCGTTTTCATAAGAGATGGTAAAAGCATCATTGACTGTGTCCGTCCCGAAAGCAATCAGTTCACGGCGCAGATAACGGTCAAAAATCTGCTTACCGTAATCGGCAGCGTTAATCAGAGAAGTTGAGGCCGTCGCCAAAGTCATCAGGTACGAATCGCCCCCCAGCTCTTTTAAGGACGGATCATCTTTCATATATTCCTTTAATGTGATGACATCGGCAATGCGTCCGTGCTCGTTAAGAGTTTGAATCGCTTCAAAAATTTTGCCGTGTACGGCAAGAGCGAAATGTTGCGGCTTTAAAAAGTCATTTACTTTTTCCAGCGCTCGCGCGTTTGTCAGCAAAGCACCGAGCAAAGCCTGCTCCGCTTCCAGATTCTGCGGTAAAATCCGTACATTTTGGTCTTCAGACATTCTTTTTTCCTTATTTTGGGTTTGGCTTTAAGTTATATCAAAGCTCTTTTTGGAACAAGCAAAATTTTTGAAAGGCAGAAAAACAATAAAAAAAATTTTCTTCAGCCGATAAATCTGATATACAGAAAATAAAGCATATAAGCTCACCGGGTGAGGCATACCACTAAAATAGGTGATAAAAGAGGTTTCTGCCGGTGAAAAAGGAGAATAAAATGGAAGAAAGAACGGTATGGGTCCTTTTAGATGACAGGGCCGGTAACAAGGGACAAACAATCGGCGTCGCGCAAGCCTTGAAGTGGCCTTATGAGATTAAAAACATCACTTATGATAAGTGGGTAAAACTTCCGAATTTTCTGCGCGGCGCATCCGTTTTGGGGATACAAAAGGATTGCCTGGAGCAAATCAAACCGCCCTTCCCCGATTTTGTCATTTCCGCCGGCCGTCGCCTGTATCCCCTCTCCCGGCATATACGAAAACTTTCGGGCGGCAAAACAAAAATCATTCATTTAATGAATCCCGGAGCTGCCGGTTTTAAGGACGCGTTTTTAATCGCTTTACCGAAACATGACGCCTATAAAGGAAAGTATGACAATGTTTTTGAAACCGTCGGTGCGCCACATAAAGTAACGCCGTCTCTTTTGGCGGAAGAAAAGAAAAAATGGGCGCCGGTTCTTGAAAAGTACTCCTCTCCTCGGATTTCTTTAATTGTCGGCGGTTCTACAAAGGATAGCCCTTTTACGCTTGAAATGGGAAAAACATTGGTTAAGAAGGTTCTGCAAATACCTCATGGCTCTTTGCTGGTAACGACTTCCCGTCGGACGCCTGATGAAGTGGTCGCGTATATGGAAAAAGAATTTTCTAAAGAAAGCTGTTTCTTTTACAAAGGGCAGAAAGGAATGGAAAACCCCTATTTCGGCTTGCTTTCCTGGGCGGATACGGTGGTGGTGACGGGGGATTCCATTTCCATGTGCGCGGAGGCGTGCGCCACCGGTAAACCTGTGTATATTTTTACCGAATCCATGAATATTTCCGAAAAGCATAAAAGATTCCATCAGGAACTTTACTCTTTGAAAAAAGCGGCGCCCCTTGGCAGTGAAACGGCGCCTTCCGGCGGATATCTGAACGCTGCCGAAGATGTTGCGGCAAAGGTTTTTTCCATGCTTTCGTAAACAAGGAAAATATGGTACAAGAGGAAGTTTCTTTGAATTCTTGCGGTATTGTTTTATCTTCCTGATTGTTTTAATATATCGGAAGATTTGCGAGCCCTTGGATTGGTTTCCGATAACAGAACAGGCAAAAATCATTTTCTGTACGGTTTTTGAATTTGTTTTTTGACTAGCATTTTATGATAGAGAATTTTTGAAGAGTCGTTAATGCCAAAACAATGGATTGTATTAAGCCGGCTTTGGCAAATATTTCTTTGCAAGCTTATTGATTATACTTTTGTTTTATGAAGGTTACGCTTTTTTCTTCGGAACGGTCTGCTTTGTATTTTCGGGTGTAACAATACCTGTTGAAATAAGAAGTTTAAAGGCGTCCTCCACTTTCATATCCAGAGGAACAATTTCCTTCTTGGAAACGAAAAGGAGAAAGCCCGAAGTCGGGTTCGGAGTCGTCGGGACGTAAACGCTGATGCTGTCTTCTTCCAAACCGAGAGGTTTTCTGATTTTTTCATAAACTTCACCGGTAACGAATGCGATTGTCCATAAATTTTTGCGCGGGTATTCAATCAAAACGGCTTTTCTGAAGGCAGCGGTTTTATCCGTCCCGAACAAGGTTTCAAACAATTTTTTCAAAGCACCGTAAAACCCGCTGATAAACGGCATTTTTGAAATAATCCTGTCTCCCAGACGGACGATAAACCGTCCGACAAACCCTGCCGTCAGCATACCGATGGCAATGAAAAACAAAAACATCATCACCACGCCGATTCCCGGCACGGAAAACGGCAGGTAAGTTTCCGGGTTATAAGCCGGCGGCAGGAGGCCGGCTACCAGGTCGTCTATGTATTTTATAAATTCATAAGTCAGATATCCCGTAATGGCCACCGGCGCCGTAACAAGAATTCCTGTGAAAAAATAGGTTTTCAAGGAGGCCTTCTGCTTTTCAGGCTGTTTTGGCCCGTTTGCCTGATCTTGGGAAAAAGGAGTGTCTCGGCTTTGCGTTTCATCAGGGCTTTTCGGGGTATTTTGAGGCGGGAGGTTTTCTGACAAAAGGTTGTTGATATCCGGATTACATGTTTCCACCCGTATTTGTGCTTTGTTTTTTCCTGGAACGGGAGAAGGAGTCGTTTTTTGTTTTTTCTTTTGGTTTTCCCGCATTTTTTTCTCCGCTTGACAGGTTGTCTTTTTCTGTAATTTAAAGGAAAAATAAAGAAGGTCAATAAAATCCTTTGCATCCGGGATGGAAAAAAGTAAAATGCCGATAAGGTTCGGTTTATTTTTTGAAAGGAGCGGAATGCTTATTTTATCTTTGAATGTGGCAACCGACGGATGCGCCGCCGCATTTTTGAGGGACGGTCAGGTTTTGAGCTTAGTTTCTCAAGAATGCGCGGTCGGACAGGCGGAAATTCTTATTCCGATGATTTTGCAGGCTGCGGAAAAGGCAGGCTGTTCTTTAAAACAAACGGATATGGTGGCTGTGGCACGGGGCCCCGGCTCTTTTACGGGTGTTCGGATAGGGTTGGCGGCGGCGAAGGGAATCGGTTTGGCTTTAAATAAACCGGTGGTCGGTGTAACGAATTTTGAAGCGTGCGCGTATAATTTAAAAAAGAAGGCATGGATTGTCTTGGAGTCCAAAAGAGACGATTATTATGCGCAGCCGTTTGATGAAAACGGAAAGGCGTTGGCGGCGCCGTCCGTTATGACAGCCGAACAGATGAAGGAGTTTCTTCCCTTTAATGTTGCCGGAGACGGCGCGCGGCGTTTAAAAGAAGAGTTTGATGAAAAAGGCATCGGTGAAAAAATAACGTTGCTTCCCTTGTTTGATTCGTCCGGCGCCGTGGCTGTCGGTCTGTTGGCTTTTGAGAAAAGGGAAGTCCCTCAACCGCCGGAACCTGTTTATTTAAGGCCGGCTGATGTTACATTGTAACGATTGTTTCTAATGTTTTAGAATTGTGATTAAAATTTTTTAAAAGAGGGCCTCATGCCGAGTTTTTCTTTTCTTCCTTTTTTGCCGGAACATGCCGATAGGGCGTCTTATATCCATAAACGCTGTTTTGATGACGGATGGCCGGCTGGTGATTTTGAAACATTGCTGTCTTGCCCGGCTCGTTTCGGCATTTTTCATGAAAATGGTTTTATTCTTTGTTCCCATGTGTTGGAGGAGGCGGAAATCCTTACCTTCTGCGTTTTACCGGAAGAAAGGGGTAATGGTTTGGGAAAAGGTCTTCTGCAAGCCGCTTGCCGAGAAGCGGTCAGAAAAGGCGTGCGGGAAATTTTTTTAGAGGTCTCAAAAAATAATTGGCCTGCTTTGTCCTTATATCAGAAAGAGGGATTTATTCCCGTCGGTGAACGCAAAGATTATTATCCAACCCGTGAAGGCGTTGGCCGGGATGCGCTTGTTTTAAAAAAAGAGTTTGAAGACGGGGAGGCAATTCCCTAAAAACCTTAAAAAAAGAAAAATTTGTATTGCGGAAAAATGCCGCTCCTATTATGATACTTCCAAAGTTTTTTTGATTAAAAATAAGGGAAGCGCTCATGATTATGTTTTTCCGCCGTTTGGGCGAAAGCTGGTTTTTCAAAGTTATTTTGTTTGTCATTGCTTTAAGCATGGTTTCGGTGTGGGGCATTTCCGATTTTATTTCCCTCATTGGAAAAAAGGAAACAATGATTCGCGTCGGCTCCGAAAAAGTTTCTTCCTTTCAATTGGCTACCGAGTTTGAAAAGACTGTTCAACAGCTGCGCCGCCGCGGTGTTAATCTAACGACGGAGCAGGCTCTGCAGGCCGGCCTTTTGGATCAAACGGTCGCTTCTTTGGTGGACAGGCTTTTAAATCGTAGCATTTCCGAAGAGTTGGGGACGATTGCCGGGGACGATGCCGTCAGTAGATATATTGTTTATAATCCCGTTTTTCAGTCGGTTACCGGTGAATTTGACCGAAATATTTTTTCTGCTTATTTGAATCAACAGGGATTGGGAGAAGAAGAATTTATCAAACAAGCGCGTCAGGTTTTGGCAGACAATCATCTGAATTATGCCGTTGATGCCGTTGTCTATATGCCGAAGGCGCTTTCCGAAGGGCTTTTGAAATATCAAAATGAAACGAGGGATATTTCCTATGTGTCGGTTTTGGCAGAGGATATGCCGGTACAAGACGAACCTTCCGAAGAGCGTTTGAGGGAATACTATGATGCGATGTCGGCAACTCTCGTGATTCCGGAAAGAAGAGATTTTACATATATAGAAATTTCTCCAAATTCATTGAAAGGACAGACTGGCGTTTCCGAACAGGATATTGAAGAAGTTTATGAAGAGAGAAAAGCTCTTCTTTCTGAGCCGGAAAAACGTCGTGTGGATCAAATCAAGGTGGATACGGAACAGGAAGCTCAGGCTTTGTCTAAAGTCTTAACGGCTGCCAATTTTGTTGAAAAGGCTTCTTCCGAAGCCGGACAGACGCCTGAAGAGACAGATTTCGGCTGGGTTGAGAAAAATTCTGTGATGGAAGAGTTGTCAGGTCCTTTATTTTCTGCTTCGTTGAATAAGGTTGTCGGACCGATACAAAGTCCTCTCGGATACCATTTTCTGGTTGTTCGGGAGATAGCAGCGGCAAAAGAACCTTCAAAACAGGAATTAAAAAAGGCTATTCGTGATCAATTGGAGACTGAAAAAGCCTATACCCTGATGGAGGAAAAAGTCCGCCAAGCTCAGGATATGATTGGTGAAGGCAAAACTCTTCATGATGTTGCACAGGCTTTGAATGTAGCTGAACACCCTGTTTTAAACGCTTCTTTCGGGTCGGGTGACGAAGGTGTTCTTTCCAATCCTCGGTTGATGCAGATGGTTTTTTCCTCTTCTTTGTCTGAAACAACGCCGTTAATTGAAGAGGGAGACGGTTATTTGGTGGCCTTTATTGACAATATCTATCCTCAAGAACAGAAGAGTTTTAACCAGAGTCGTCCGGAACTGATTAAAGCTTGGGAAAAAGATGAAAAAGAACGGTTGTTATCTGAAAAATCTGAGAGAATTCAAGAGGCTTTTGACAACGGTTCAAAGTTTGAGACTGTTTTGAAAGAGGAGAATTTAAAAAGTTCTTCTTTAAAAGGAGTGGCGAGAAGCGGTAATGAAGAGTTGCCCACTTCTGTTACGGATACTCTTTTTGCCACGCGTCCGGGAACGGCAGTCGTCATCCCTCAAACGGGATCATTTATTGTTGCGGTTGTAGATAAGGTTTCCTATAGCGAATCCGCCGCGTCGCGTCAACAGATGGAGGAAGAGCTTTTACGCCAACGTCTTGCTAAGGAAACGACTGCCGAAGTTAAATTTGACTATGCGGATTGTTTGGGTGTCGTAATTGAACGTGATGAAATTGCCTCCATGTTTTCTTTAGGGACTTCTTCAGAGGAGGAATGATGAATTCTTTCAAATCCGGAAAAAAGACTTCTTCTCTTTT
>CASFRQ010000111.1 GCA_949296785.1 uncultured Alphaproteobacteria bacterium | reverse complement strand
TAGCTATAACATACAATCCTATTTTAAAAATAGGATTAAATAAAGACTATTGGTCAGTAATTAACATATTGACAATACTATTTATATTTCTTTTTATATGGAAACAAAAAAAGATTTGATTTAGATTTTTTAATAAAAAAGCCTTCTTTTCTAGAGGGCTTTTTTTATTTTTAAATTTTATTTCCTTCTTTTTCAATGAGTTATTAAAAATAATATAAAAAAATATTAAAATATTAAAAAACATATTGACAATGTATTTTTTACAATATAATATGGTTTCATAAAACGAATAAAACCAAGGAGACCTAACAATGAAAGAATACAGTATTGAAGAAAAAGCGGCCTTATTTGACCGAATGGTCAAAGGCCTTCAGAAAGGGGTTAAATGTCGTCTGGAAAAAAATTGCAACTACAATTCCGATTATGAATGTGACAAAGACACCGAACTAAATGCTTCTTGCGAAATGGATAAGATGCTTTGTGAATTTGAGGATATTATGCCGATGGATGAAACTATTGAGGTTTTGGATTTAATTTTTGAAGACATAGAACCCGATATTTACGACCCATGGAAAAGTAATCCGTTAAGGCAAAAAAAGGCCGCTTAAAATGATGAAAGAATACTTTTATCGCCTTTGTTTCGGCTTGTTTTTCTTTGGACTTATCTTTGGAGATTGGTCGTTTCTGATACGAATTTTTGAATAAAGTTTCCGGGCGGCAAAATAAGACAAACTTTAGTTTTTTCATTTGTTTTATTTCAGGTCTCCTTAAAAAAACCGCCGCCCACCTTGTTTATGGAAAGAGGAAGCCTCTCTTTTTCTCTACCCTAAAACCTTCCTCTTTCCGCCTCAGATTTAAAGAAAAAAATAAAAGAAAGGAAAAACAAATGGAAAAGATAATTATACAAAACGAAACCGTTGAGAAAGTAGTTAATAAGGAAGTCCAAGAAACCACTCAAGACATATTCAAAGAAGTCATCGGGCTTGATTATTACAATGACATCGGACAAGACATAGCGGAAGCTTTTATTCGGGACTTAAAAAACGCTTCTTTTATGACGATTGACCTAGAGTTAACGGAAAACCAAAAGGAAGTTCTTAAAAAAAGCATTCCGTCCGTTGTCAGACAAGCATTTCAGACATACGCGGCGAACTTGGACAAAGACAAGAGGCGTAAACATACCGTACAGATTATTGAAAAGAAAATCCGTTCTATCATAGAAATCACTTTAAGGGATATAGGCCAAGAAATCAATCGCGGCTGCATTATCAACTCGTATGCGGTTAAAGCGGACGCCAAGAACGAAAAGTACAACACGATAGAACTACAACACTCAAAAATCAGCGGCGACATTACTGTTCCGACGAAAGGGATATTTTGTTCTTCAAACTGCGTTGACACAATCATCAACTCCATACGGATTGAGCAGGAAAAAGAACAAAAAAAAGAAAAATAGGAAATTATCATGAACACACAACTCATTACTCAAGAAAAAAAGAAAGACAGCCTTCTTGAATTTATAGAGACAATCAAAAACGGCTGGGAAATGGTTTTACCCAAAGTCTGCACACCGGAACGGTTTGCCAGAGTAGCGCTCACCTGTTTAAGAAAGAACCAAAAACTAGCCCAAGCCGTCATGACCACGGAAGGCCGGCTGTCTCTTTCCTCGTGTTTTATGAAATGCGCCGAACTGGGAATAGAGCCGGACGGCCGCCGAGCGTACCTTATTCCCTATAAAAACGAAATTCAGTTGATTATAGACTATAAAGGTCTTGCGGAATTAGCAATGCGTTCGGGATATATCAGCAACATTCATGCGGACAAAGTCTGCGAAAACGATATTTTTGAATATGATATCGGCGAAATAAAGACCCATAAAATAGACTTCAAGAAAGAACGCGGCGACGCTTACGCCTATTATGCGATAGTAACCTTTAAAGACGGTACCAAGAAATGCGAAGTTATGAGCAAGAAAGAAATTGACGCTATCCGAAGACGCTCTAAATCCGCGAACAACGGACCTTGGGTAACGGATTATGACGAAATGGCAAAGAAAACAGTCTTCCGGCGCCTTTCTAAATGGATACCGCAAAGTCCGGAAATGCAGACAGTCTTTGACTTGGATGATGATAACTTTAATAAAACGGAACAGGAACCGACGAATCTGTCCACTTTTGCGGCGCATGACAGGTATAAGGCTCTTGATTTAAACCAACCGAGTGAAGAAATCCCTCATCAAAATCTTTCCGACAACGAAGATATGGATACGGATGAACTGAAAGAAGTCCCCTCCTTTGACCCCTCTACCGGGGAAATCATACAGGAAGACGACCTCCCTTTTTAGCGAAGTAAAAACATAGGAAATTCAGAATGAATGACGAAGAATATTTTGCCTACAAAGCTCTTTCAGCCAGTCAGATTAAAGCGTTTGATAAAAGCCCGCGGCTTTTTTGGCGCTCCAGCCCGTTCAATCCGGACAAAAAGCCGGAAACCGTCAATGACGCACTTGTATTTGGCAAACTGGCACACTGTCTTCTTTTAGAGCCGGAAGCGTTTCAAGAAAGATATTTTATTGCCGACTTTGGCAATTCCCGGAAGAACAAGAGATACGCTTTTTTATGTTCTGAAAATCCCGGCAAAGAACTGATAACGCAAGAAGAGTATGACCGAGCGACAAAGATGCTTGCGAACCTTAGGAACCACCCTGAAGCGGCTCGTATCGTAGAAGGCGCTGTTTGCGAAACGCCTATCCTCTGGAAAGACAAAGAGACAGGCCTTCCCTGCAAATGTAAACCGGACGCCCTTAAAAGGACGCCGTATGGTCTGGTTGTAATAGATTACAAGACCTCTTCGGATATAGACGGGCTCATTCGTCATCCGGAAAAATTACAATATCCCCTTCAGGATGTTTTTTATTGCGAAGGCGTTAAAGCCCGTTATTCGGAAGAGCCGGTAGAATTTGTTTTTATTGTCCAATCCAACAAAGAAGATGAAGAAGATGTCATTGCCATTTTGAATACGGATTATGACAGCCGCCTGATTGCCAAAGATATTTTAAGCCTGAGAAAACAACAAATCAAAACCCTCCTGGCTTCATGGGAGAAAACAAAAGACCCTTTTATCTTCGCCGCCTTTCCCGAGCGAATGACAATGTCTTATCCCTCCTGGTATATGAACCAAGCTTCTTAAAGACAAACAAGAAAGTCGCGATCAGAAATCTAAAACCAACCCAAAAATAAATGAAAGGAAAGAAAAATGGATAAAAAAACCTATAAAATTGTCAGGGACATCAAAAAGTCCAAATGCCACCTTGTCATAATTGAAACGGACGAAAATAGGTCTATCTCTATAAAAGGCACTCAGAAGCAAATCACGGAAATGCTTAAGCGTTTGACGCTCTCAATTACAGAACAACTTTTGGAACAAGCCAAAAAAGAACTGAATTAAAACGGGAAGGGAAACAAAATGAAACAAGAAATAATCAATAAAATTAAAGAAGAATCTGATACCTATGTCATCATAACAGAAAAAGAAACGGCAGTGGATGGCAGCTTTCTTAGGATTCTGGTTCTGCTTAATCAGGCGATTGCGAATCTTATCAACGAAATAAAGTAAAACGGGATTAAAATTATGTTGACAAGCGGATTTTATCACAATATGATGACGGGTAAGAGATTAGAACCTCTTGCGTATACGCATAAGCCCGCGTCAGATTGGCTTTTATTTATGCCTCGTTTATGGCGGGAGTGTGCGAATATACTGAATAAGCACACGCGTTTATATGCCGCGGTTCTAAACTCCCGCCGCCTAGGGCAACTAGGTAATTTAGAACGAAAGGCATATATAATGAATACTCAAATCACGACATATAATTTTAATCAGAATCAAGTTCGGACACAAATTTTGGATGGTAATCCGTGGTTTTGTCTTGCAGACGCCTGCGGGGCTTTAGGCTTATCTAATAGTCGCCAAACAAAAACTCAACTGTCAAAAGCTGGTGTAACTAAAACTTACATCAGCTATCCAAGCGGAGCAAAAGAACTCACATTCATCAACGAGCCAAACCTGTACCGCTTGATATTTCGGTCCAACAAACCACAAGCACAGGCTTTTGCTGATTGGGTGTATTCAGAAGTCCTTCCATCCATTCGTCGGACCGGTGGGTATGGTGTTCCCGCTGTTTGCGAAGGGTTGTCATCAGACGACCGCAAGACAATCGGCGGCATCGTGAAGCGCTGTTGTGAAGTTGTCATAAAAGAACAGCTGGATGGCCGGACAATTACCAAAACGGTGGATGCTTTATCGGACTTTGACTTTCCCGCAATGCCGGAAAAAGAGGAATTGAATCCCCACCTTGTCCGGGACGCTCTTCGGGCGATGATTGCGCAAATCGGTTTCAGGATGGATTACCGGGACGCTTGCTATTCATCGCTTGAAAAACTGCGGGGTTTGTTCTTGGCGTTGCAGGCGACCTTTGAACGCTATGACACGATACGGATGGAAACGCTTTTTGCCTGTTCAATGATGGACGGTAACGGGCGGTATGATAAAAAGCAGGCGCTGAGCCGGATTATAGAGCTGAACCAAATCGCCCCGAAAGGCACTTTGAAATTAAAGCAGGCTATCAATTAACCCAACCGGGGTGGGTTAAGCCCACCCCATTTAAGGGCGGGGAAGAAGAAAAAAACACCAACCGAAGAATGGTCTTGCCCGCCCACCTTTAGGAGGAAAAAATGAACGATAGATTTAAGTTTCGTTTATGGGACGAAGAAACAAAACAATACCATTATGATGATTTTGTCGTAACTTCTACCGGATATGTTGCAAAAGTGGAAGATGCTAAAAGCCTTCAGAAGACATACATAAATCAGACTGATTTTGTTTTTGACAAAAAAACTTTAGAGCAATGTACCGGCTTAAAGGATAAGAACGACAATCTTATCTACGAGGGGGATATTATCAGAGTGGATGACTGTAATTGTTATGTATTCTGGGATTCTGAAAATTCTCGTTACGAAGTTAGCGGATATGGTGAAATAGCATATCTGAACTATAACGATATTGAAGTCATCGGCAACATTCACGAAAACCCTGATATGTTAAAAAATCCAGAAAATTTTAACACATATAACGGAAATGTTAAAGGAGATGACATATGACTAACACATTAAAACTTGTCCTGACTGACAAGTGTTTTGAGGAAATAAAGAGTGGTCGTAAAAACCACGAATACAGATTATTCAATAATTTTTGGTTTAAGAGAATAGGTTGTTTTCATTCTCATTTTTATTTACTTCACACAGGAAGTTGGCCAGAGCTTGAAGGACGAAAAATATTTGTTCAATTCCAAAAAGCCTATCGGAAAAATCCGGAGCGTATGACTTTTGAAATAAAAGATATTCATATTGCTGGCGGTGAAGACACTGATTTGAAGGTAAAGGAAAATGTTTTTGATATTGAGCTAGGAGAGCGCGTGAGATGAGTAAGACCTGCCGAGAGATTGAGCTTGAAAAAAAGCTAGAGATTGCTGTTCAGGCTTTTAAGAAACTAAAAGGTCGTTACTGTCTTGCTTGCCGATGTGGTAAACGCTGTTCTTTGCTTGAATATTATAAACTAGGGGAAGGGTGTTCATATTGTGTAAACAAATTAGCCCAGCAAGCTTTAAAGGAGATTGAGGGATGGTCAAATTTGGATTAACAAGAAAAGAAGAAAAACTGTTTGATAGAGCAAGTGCATTAATGGTGAAAGCAAGTGACCTACAGAACGAATTTTACAGTTCTATCGAAAGAAGATTTGAAAAGGCTGGTTATGATGGTGACTTTGTACAAGACACTTTAATTTGCAGCGATGCTTACGTTTTCTCAGAAAGTGGATGTACTGGGGATTTAAGTTATCACGGATATGATAGTGTATGGGATTATTTGAGGAATAAATGTCCTAAATGCAAAAAGGAAAAGTAACCAATGGCATACTTAGAAGAACTGCTGCCAGGGAGGAATGAGTTAAAAATATGTTCATGAAATGGCTTACTAAAAAGGATGTAATGAAGCTTACCGGAATAAGTCGGTATGAACTGGACGCCGCTATAAAATCCGGAAAACTCCGTTACCAAATATTCAAAAAACGCATAAAATTTACGGAAAGAGATGTGGAATTATGGCAAAACAACACAATCAGCCATACCGATTATACAAGCGAGGCGAAATCTACCACGCATACATCTCGTTTGTATGCGAAGATGGACGAAGAATACAGCTTAGAGAAAGTACAGGAACTTCTTCTGAAGAAAAGGCGAGCGCGTACTGCATTAAACGCATAGCGTCAATTAATCAGAAAGCTTATCAATCATCAACAGGAGAGCTTCCTAAAGTAACACTTGACTATGCTTTTGCCCGATATTTCCAAGAAAAGGGACAATATCTTACGCTTCCGGCACAAAGATTAAGTAGATTAAAAAAGCTAAAAAAAGACTTAAATGTTGAATTTTTGCACGAAATAAAAGAAGAACAGATAAATTTTTTTATATTGAACAATAGGAAAACTCTCAGTAACTCCACGATTAACCGTTATCTTTTCCTCTTGTCTGCCGTCCTTAGAACCGCCAATGAGGAATGGAAAGTTAAAACATATCCGCTTAAGGTTTCCCGATTCAAACTCAAAGAACCGGCAGAGAATGTCAAATACCTAAAAGATTGGGAACACGCCCAACGCATTATAGACAAAGCCGCCCCACACTTGAAACCGATTATCTATACGGCGCTTTATACCGGCTTGCGTGAAAGCAATATCCTCAATCTTAAATGGTCGGATATTGACTTTAATAATTGCCAAATCACGGTAAAAGTAAAAGACCGCACCAAAAGCGGCGGTAAAATACACACGGTCCCTATTGTAGACCAGCTGATGACAATTTTTGAAAACCAACCCAAAGTGAATGATTTTGTTTTTAATTATAAAGGGAAGCCCATAAAAAGCATAGCGACTTCTTGGCGTAATATTTTTTACAAAAGAAAAACAAGCCACTCTTTCTCAAAAGAATTGAAAGACGAAACGCTTCCGTATGTCAATTTCCACACGCTGCGCCATACGGCGGCAACGTGGATACTGAGAAAGACAAACAATTTAAGAATAACGAAAGAAATTCTAGGTCACAGCGACATCAATACAACGCTCAAATACGCCCACGTTCTGGACGAAGAAAAAAGAGCGGCCCTCAATAAAGTTTTTGAATAACGACTCGGCTTTTTTGCGAAAAATTTTGCGCAAACTTTGTGCAAATTTTGTGCAACTTTGCTTAAATAACTCGGCTTTTTTTTGCACAATTTTGCACAATTTCGCATTTTTGATTTTTTATTTTCACACCCTGTAAACAATAAAAAAGCCTTGAAAATCAAGGCTTTTGGGATGGTAGCGGAGGAGGGATTTGAACCCCCGACACAAGGATTATGATTCCTCTGCTCTGACCAACTGAGCTACTCCGCCAAGATGACAAAAATGCTTATAGCTGGTTTTAAGAAAAAAGTCAATTCTTTTTTTGTTTTTTGTTTTTATGAAAAAAATGGATTTTTTTAAATAAGACTCTTGAATTTTCCCCCCTTATTTATGTTATGATAATTTCAGTTGAAGCTTATATTGAGGATTATATGGCGGAAGTTTTTATAAGCAGCTTGGATGTGCGTTTGGAGGGCCGGTATCATCAGAATGATAATCCGAACGCTCCGTTGGCATTGATTCTGCATCCTGATCCTCAATTGGGGGAGACAATGAATAACAAGGTTGTTTACACTTTGTTTCAGACATTTGTCAAACTTGGTTTTTCCGTTTTAAGGTTTAATTTTCGGGGGGTCGGCCGTTCTACGGGTCTGATTGATTCGGAGGAAAACTGGGAACTGGCGGACGCGATTATTGCTTTGGATTGGTTGCAAAATAAAAACATGGATTCTAAAACCTGTTGGGTGGCGGGTGTGGATTCCGGCGCTTTCGTGGGAATGCAGCTCTTGATGCGTCGGCCGGAACTGAATGGCTTTGTGGCGGTTTCTCCGCCGGCTCATCTGCATGATTTTTCTTTTTTGACGCCTTGCCCGGCTTCCGGTGTTATTGTGCAGGCCGGCGCTGTTTCCGCGCAAAGGGAGGCTCAGGTGGCGGCGTTGGCGGAAAAACTGAATGCCGGTCGGTCGGTCCGCGTGGAGTATGTCATGTTTCCAAAGTCGGATTCCTATTATACGAATCATTTAAAAACGCTTTATGAATGTTTGTGTGAAAAAATTCCCCTTCTTCTTACCAAAAAATCAAAGAAATCCGGAAAAGGGATGAAGAAAGTTTTAAAGGCTGCCGATTCTGTTTGATATTCTGAATGAGAAGAACTGCCTCGGCAAAAGGAAGCCGTTTCCTTTTAAAATCATTTCTGTGGGTTGCCTGTCCCCGTAAAGTTCCAAAGAAAGAGGGGCACTTGAAATTCGGGAAGTTCTGAATCTAATCTTTCTTAAAAAAGTAAAAGTTTTTATGAAAAGGCTTTTAGAGCTTGGAAATATATAAAAAAAGCCTTCTGTTTCCAGAAGGCTTTTTTATTTTATTTATTTGGACGGTTTTTCTTTTGAAGAACCGCCGCATCCGCAGCCACAGCCGCCTTTGAAACGAATCATTTTTTTCTCCCATTTAACTATTGAACAACAAGTTTAGTATAAGGGAGCATTTAAAAAAGTAAAACTCATAATTCGGTTATGTTCTTTTCTTTCCTCTCCTAAAAGGGATATTCTCCTTTCTAAATTTAAAAAGGTTAGAAAAAACACTTGCCTGTCTGAAAAAAAGGTTTGAATCATGGCTTTGAGAAACGGAGAAAGGTTTTCGTAAAATCAGAGGTGTCAAAGTTTCTTTTTTTCAAAGACAGACACAAAAAAGCCGTCTGTCTGTGTTGTTGCCGGGGAATATTTTTTTTGAAGGACACAGACAAATTCAGGATGGTTTTGAAGAAAAATCGTCACTTGATTTTCATTTTCGTCTTTTGTAAGAGAACAAGTGACATAGGCGAGTCGCCCTCCGTCTTTTACGAGCAAAGCCCCTTTATTTAAAAGGTCTTTTTGCGTTTTTAAAAGTTTTTTAAATTGTTCTTCCGTTAATTTCCACCTGGAATCCGGTGCGCGCCGCCAGACGCCGGTACCGGAACACGGGGAATCAATGCAAACCAGGTCAAATTGGATGCTTTCTTGGGAAGGAAGGGGCAGTTCCTTCAGGATTTTGACAATATCCAAGCCGGCTCTGTCCGCCCGTTTCCTCAATTCCTGCAAAGACCGGGAAGAAATGTCGTAAGCTTGGATACTTCCTTTATTTTTCATCAAAAAACCGAAAGTCAATGTTTTCCCGCCGGCTCCGGCACACATATCCAGAACAAAATCGCCCTCCTTGGGATTGATGTCAAGACAGACAAGCTGAGACGCTTCGTCTTGTACTTCCACCAGCCCTTTTTGATAACAAGGGCTGGTTTGCAGATTAATTCTTTTTTCACAGACAAGCCCCAGGGGAGAAAGAGAAGTCGGTTTTGTCCGTATTCCTTCTTTTTCAAGAAGATTACGGATTTTTTCCCTGTTTCCGTTGGCGCGCAGGATAAAAGGGGCGCTTTGCCTTAAAGCGGGTAATTCTTTTTCCGGAGAGTCAAAAGAGGAAATCAACCAGGCCGGACATTCGCATTGAACCCAAAGGGGAAGGCTTTCCTCTTTTTCAAAATGAAGTCCGTTCAAAGCAGCTTGTTCATAGGCTTGGAGCCTTTCCGGCCAGGAAGCTTCCGGCATTAAAAAATCCAAATGGGCTTTACTGCGAACCATTCCCCACATTAAATCGGCGATTTTTCGGCGGTCTTTTGATCCGATGTAACGTCGCTGACGGGTATAAAAGGAAAAAATTTCCGCCGCTGTTTTGGGAGAGGCTTCAATTTCGGCCATCAGTTCGCAAACTGCTTTTTTGATTTCTTCCGTCTGCACCGGGAAACTCCTTTTTTCTTTGATGTTTTTTTCTTTCATTCTTTTTTTAGGGACTTTCTAAAAAAGCGGCACGAGAAGTCTCGGCTTTTTTATCTGTTTATCTCTTCTTTTTTTACATTCGCCGTTTCTGAGGACATGGCCGGCGTTCCTCTGAATCCTTTAGCCACAACATAAAACTCGGAAGAATCTTTCCGGCTGGCATCAGGTTTGGCATGTTTTACCAGCTCAAAATCCTTTTTCATTTGAGACAGGAGGGTGTTTTCCGTTCCTCCCTGAAAAATTTTGGCGATAAAAACCCCGCCCGGTGTCAGAATTTCTTTGGCGAAAGCGTAAGCGCTCTCTAACAATCCCATCAGACGGAGCGAGTCTATTTGATGAATGCCTGAAGTATTAGGCGCCATGTCGCTCAAAATGACATCCGCCTTACCGTTTAGGGATTTTTTTAAAAGGTCCGGTGCTTTTTCGTCCATGAAATCCAGTTGAATAAAACGCGCCCCTTCCATTGGTTCTATGGGCAGAAGGTCAATGCCGACAATCAGGGGATGTTCATCTGTGGAAGCTGTTTTTTGAACGGCAATCTGGCTCCAACCGCCGGGGGCCGCCCCCAGGTCAATTACCTTTTTCCCTTTTGACAGAAAGTGGTATTTGTCATTTAGTTCAATCAGTTTAAAAGCCGCTCGGGACCGATAGCCGAGACGGTTTGCCTCTTTGACATAAGGGTCGTTCAACTGTCTTTGCAGCCAGAGCGTAGAACTGAGTTTGCGTCCTTTCGCCGTCTTTACCCTCGTTTTAAGATTGTGTGTTTTTAAAACCATCGGATAATGCCTTTCCTTTAAGGGATAAGAGGAAACTTTTGAAACAAATCAACAAGAACGCCTTCCCGCAGTCCTCTGTCCGCAACGGTCAGAGCGGAAGGATTCCAAAAGCGTCGGACGGCCTCCAAAATGGCACAGCCCGCCAAAGTTAAATCCGCTCTTTGAGGGCCGATACAGCGGTGATTGGATTTTTCTTCGTATGTCATCAGGGAAATTTCATCGGAAACTTTTTCAACATCTTCCCTTGTCAGGATAAAACCGTCCACTTTTTGGTGGGAATAGGTTCGCAGCTTCATTTTAAACGCGGCCAAGGTTGTGACGGTTCCGGACATTCCGATCATCTGGATTTTATTTTCCTGGATTTTTTCCGCCAAGCGGTGTTTCTCTTCAAAAGGCGCAAAGGCGTCGGCCATGTGCCGGACGGCTTGCAAATACTCTTCTCGCGAAGGTTCTTTCCCAAGAAAGTTTTCAGACAGGCTGACAACTCCCGACGGGATGGAAAAAGAGTCTTTAACAAAGGGTTCTCCTTCCTGTGGAAAGCAGACATAAGACAGGTCTGTGGAACCACCTCCCGTGTCCAAAATCAGAACTCCTTCTTTTCTCAAGTCAAATAAATCGCGGCAGGCGCACATGCATAGCCGCGCCTCTTCTTCCGAAGAGATGATTTCTAAACGGATACCGGCCTCTTTTTCCGCTTTTTCAATAAAATCCAGCTTGTTTTTTGCTTTTCGGGACGCCTCGGTTGTTATAAAACGACTGTGTTTCACGGGAAAAGAAGCCAACCGATCCAAACATTGCTGTAACGCCCGGATTGTTCTTTCCATGGCTTCCTCAGACAGAAAACCGTTCGCGCCCATTCCTTCACCCAGTCGGGTAATCACGGAAAAAGCATCCAGGATTTGCACGCGCCCTTGAGTGGGATATCCCGTCAGGAGCCTGCATGAATTCGTCCCCAGATCCAAAGCGGCGCAGACATTTTCATTCTCAAGGCGGGGAGAGGTGTAGAACCTGTCAAACATGAGAACTGCCCCTTTCTTTTTGAGGAACTCTCTTTGCTTTTGAGGCTTGTGATTTTTTTCCCGGAGAGATCTTCGGCTTTTCTGTCTTTTTTGTTTTAATAGTTTCTTTTTCCTTTCCTTCGGAAGAAGAGAGAGCGGAGTTTCCCTTTTCTTTTTGTCCTAAAGCCGGAGAGGTCACCTCTTTTTCCTGAAAAGGTGAT